>JBBQIU010000211.1:0-5911 GCA_038325245.1 Verrucomicrobiota bacterium | reverse complement strand
ATGGAGCAGGAAACCCTTGGGTACGGAATGGTCGAAGCGTTTGAAGAGGTCGCGATGGAGGAGGGGGAGTTCGATGGAGTCGCGGATGGCCTGGACGGCTTCGTCCTGGCCGCCGATGGATGACCAAGGGAGTTCGGAAACACGTTCGAGGGCGCGATCGATGCGACGGCTGGCGCCGAGGACCTCGAGGGCGACGCGCTGATTGAGATCAAGTCGGACCTCGAGGCCGGGTTTAAGTTTCTCCTTGGAAAGTAGGGACGAGCGGACGACGACGGTGGGGGCACCTGCGGTCTCTGAGCCGAGGCGAAGGCGGTTATCGAGAAGGACCTGGTCGATTTGGACGACCGGGCCGTTGGTGTCGAAGCCAAGGCTCTGGACGACCGCGTAAGCCTCGTTGCAGAGGACACGTTCCCCGACTTGGAGGATGGTGAGCGGCATCTGGGGATCGACCCGGCAGACATAATCGGCGCCACCAATGCAGACTTGGGCACGGTCGGGGTCGACGACGCCGAGGAAGGTGCCCACGCGAAAGGCGGGCGACCGGAGCTTCTCGACGACAATCTCGTAACGTTCAATCGCGAGGCGCGCCTGGTCATTCAGTTCCTCGATGGAAACGATGCGGTCGCGGAGGTACGCGAGGTCGAGTAGGGAGGTGTGCCTGGGTGGGAGCTTGGACGCAATGAGGTCGAGGATCTGAAGGGTCGAGAGTTGGTCGAGTTCCTCGTTTGGCAGGAAGTCCGAGAGTGGGGGATGGGGAGCGTGGCCCGGGTCGGGACCGGTGGGCTTGGCGCCGTGGGGTTTTTTGGCTTCACCCATGAGCGGCACGGTACGGGTCGCCGCCGAATTTGCAAATCGGCTCTGCGGCAGGCGAGAGGCCAGCCGCCACTCTTCTACCCGGCGTCATTCGCGCCGGGCGCGATAGAAGAGGGTGCGATTGGTGGCGGGACCACCCGCGTCATCCACCGTGCCGGTGCCGGACGCGCCAACGCTGACGGGATGGATGTCCGCCCATTCGCGGAGGTTGGAGGACTGACTGACGATGTAGTTACCGGCGGGGCCTTGCACGGTGATGCGCATCGCACCGCCCGGGAGGGCGGCGATGGCGAGTCGTGTGGGGTTGGTCGGCAACCCGCTCCCCACAGTGATCGAGACGGGTTCGGTGTCGCCGGAGCCGCCCAGGTTGTCGATGGCGCGGGCGATGAGGCGATGGCTTCCCTCGCGGGTTGGGGTGAAGGTGAGCGAGTACGGCGCTGAATTGTCCTCTCCGAGCTTGTCGTCGCCGTCGTAGAATTCGACGCGCGTGATGGCGCCGTCCGCGTCGTTGGCTTGAACGGTGAACGTCACAGGCGACGACAGGGGGAAGGCCGTGCCGGACGTCGGCGAGGTGATGCTGGCGTCGGGGGCGGCATTGGAGCCAGAGAAGGCGCCTCGCCGGTAGATGACGCCGAGGCCGGCGTCGTAGATCCAAAGCGTGGGTTCACCGGATGCGGCGAGGCGATCGGCGACGAGGCCCTGGCGGACGAGTGAGAAGCCGGAAGCGAACGCGGAAGGGTCGCGTTGGGCATGAATGACGGCGGACTCGTCGCCTGTGAACGAGGGATAACCGAGGCCGCGTTCGACGACGCCCACCTCCGCGGCATAGCCGGAGAACAGATCGAGGGTGATGATCGAGGAATTGAAGGTGCTTTCGACCCGCGCATCCAGAACGAGGTAGCGGTTGCCGGCGCGGCCCATTGAGGGATTGCCCGTGTCGACGCCTTCGATGGGAGGGACGACGATCGAGATTTTGCCGGTCTCAAGGTGGAGCGCATAGATGCTCCAGCGTTCGACGCTCGGTCCGGACCCGAAACGGAGTCGGGAAAGGGCGTCGTAGTAGAGCACCTTGCTATCGGTGCTGAACGTCATGGAATCGGCGTAGTAGATGCCGTCGACCGGCACGCCGTCGATGGCGGGCGCGAGCAGTTCGAAGGTGCTGGCGGTGCCGTCGACGAGCTGGATCAGGCTGATGCGATTCTCGGGTTCGCCGGTGAACGCGTCCCGGAAGACGAAGGCTCCGTAGAGTC
Organism: Verrucomicrobiota bacterium; assembly: GCA_038325245.1. Classification (GTDB taxonomy): domain Bacteria; phylum Verrucomicrobiota; class Verrucomicrobiia; order Limisphaerales; family CAIMTB01; genus CAIMTB01. The sequence continues at coordinate 3,848 of JBBQIU010000211.1, read as the reverse complement.
CGTCCGGGGAAACGGCGACCGAATGGGCGAGGCCGGGATTGTCGAGGCATTCGCGAGTGAAGGGGTTCGAGGTTTCGGCGAAGCAGAGGTCGTGGTCGGCGCCGACGAAGAGCGCGAGTTGACCATCGCCGGTCACGGCGGGGCGGCTGAGTAGGATGCCTTCGGCGAAATCAGAACCGTTGACGCTGTCGCCCTGGGCGGTTTCCTGGCGATACATCGTGAGTTCGCCGAAGAAGGGGTCGGCCGCGATAAACAGGGTGGAATCGGCGCCGGACACGACGGGAACGGGGGCGGGGGCGGGGGTCTGGGGAGCGGCGAAGATCTCGACGGCGTCGAAGGCCTCGGCGGTCTTGAGGGCCTGGGTCGAACCTGGACTGAAGAGGGCTTCGGCGGCGGCGATGGCGCCCAACCGGGTGTCGACGAACTGGGACTGGGCCTGGAGGTGCTGGGTGAGGGTGCGGAAGAAGATGCGTTCCGCGTCGCGGATTCCGATGGCGCCGGGAAGGCCTTCTGCGAGCAGCCAGAAGCAGTGATTGATGATGGAACTATTCAGGTGAACGCCGCCGTGATCGGTGTCGTCGGTGTTGGGGAGTTGAATGAACTCACTCATCTTGGAGGGGTACGGACGGTTGAGTCCTCCGATGGTGAGCGAGCCCGGATTCTTGAAGTCGCGGAAGATGCTGTTCAGGCGGGAGCCCATTTTCCAGTCGGGCTGGCCCTCGACTTGGGCCTCGACCATCTCCCCGAAGATGTCGGAGAAAGATTCATTGAGGGCGCCGGGCTGGTTTTCGTAGACGAGGTTGGCGGAATTCTCGGTCAGGCCGTGGGTGAGTTCGTGGCCGACGACGTCGAGCGCGCCGGCGTAAGGTTGGACGGTACCGAAAAGCATGATGCGGAGGTTTCCATTCCACGAGGCGTTGTCGTATTCGCCGACGCGGACGATGGCGGTGATGTTGCCGCCCTGGCCGTCGAGGGAATTGCGGCCGTGTTGCTCAAGGAAGTACTCGTAGGTTTGGGAGAAATTGTAGGCGGCGCTGACACCGTCTGGGAACGGCCACTGGTTGGGATTGGGGGAGGTGATGAGGAGGATGTCGCTGCCTTGGAGCTCATTGGCGCGCTTGAGTTGGGCGTCGGCGATCGTGATGGCGCCTTCGGGTTTCTGGACGGGATCGGTGCCCGCCCTGAACATGGGTTTGCTGGTGTCGATGAGAAAGTGGGTGCCGTTGCCTTGCCAGACATTAACATTGCGGGTGACGCCCTGGAGATCGACGCCGCGGCCGGCGACATTGGCGTCGAGGATGCGGTTGGCGCGGCGGAGGATCCGGCCGTCGATGGCATCGACGACGAAGGTCCAGGCCTGGGTGAAGCCGACGTTCAGGTTGAAGCGCCAGGCGAGCCGGGGCGGCCGGTCGAGCGGGGCGTGGACGATGAGTTCGGGTGCGCCGGCGTCGCCGAGCATACCGCCAGGGACACTGGCGCGACCGCGGAGGAGGGCGTTGGCGGAGGTGACGACGGGTTGTTGGGCGATGTGACGGGGTGTGGGGATGTAAGCGCCTTCGACGAGGGTGAGGTTTCCCTGGGGATCGAGGTGGGCGGAGAGTGTGGCGGGCCAGACGGGGAGGGCGCCGTGGCGTTGGGAGAATCGGAGGTGGCGCCCGCCGAGACCGTCCGGCTCAGACCGATCGAGGGCGAGTTCTTCGGTGGGATTGTCGAGTTGGAGGAGTTCGGCGTGGGCCTGAAGAAAAGTGCGGGTGGTGGCGAGACGGCGTTCATCCGGATTGGACTTCGCAGGTCCGGCGGCGGCAGGAGCAAGACGCGACGCTCGGACCTGGCGGACGGTCCCGTTTTCGTGGCGGAGATGGACCTGGAGATCCGGGCTGGCGACGGTGGCGAGGCGTTGGAGTGCCGAGCGGTGGCGGTCCGCGGCGGCGGCCGGAGCGGGTGAAGCGGGTGGAGTCGGGGGGCGTTGTGAGGCGGCAATGCCTTGAGCGACGTTGGACCAGGCGATGGCCTGGCCCAACCGGATGGCTCTCGGGTCGGTCACGGACGGGGCCGTGATGGAGGAAGCGGGGAGTCCGGCGACGCCGCGACCGGCCGCGAGGCGAAGGCGGAGGGTCTCCACGGCAGGCGAATGCGCAGAGGTCGTCGGAGGGGGATTTCCTACGGGTGCGGAAGAGGGGAGGGCAAAGGAGACACCGGCCGAGGCGATGGCGACGAGGGCGGTAAAAAGGGCGATTTTCATCCGGACGGCTGGGGTCTAGCAGGAACGGGCTGGAGAGGGAACTCCGGGATGGGGGTTTTCCTTAAGGCAGCCCGCATCAGATGGACGACTGAAGCATTTCGAGGGCGCGGAGGGTGGCGGCGGTGCGGGTTTCAACGGCGAGGTTGGCGAGGACCTGCTTCATGTGCTTCTTCACCGTTTCCTCGCTGATGCCGAGAATGCTGGCGATCTCAGGATTGGTCTTTCCCTGGGCGACCCAGAGGAGGACTTCCGCTTCTCACGGGCTGAGGCCGAGTTGAAGGAGGGGTGTGTGGGACGAGAAATCGGGGGCAAATCCCTGCCGGGCGGCCTGGTTGGCACGCTGGAGGCGCGCGGCGACGGCGGCAAGGAGGTCGTCGTTGGAGAAGGGTTTGGTGATGTAGTCGTCGGCGCCGAGGTTCATTCCGCCTCGCTGATCGGACTTGTCCGCGCGGGCGGTAAGAAAAATGAACGGAACGGATTGGAGCTGGGGATCGGAGCGGACAGAGCGGAGTACGTCGTGCCCATCGACCCCGGGCATCATGACGTCGCAGATGACGAGGGCGGGTTTGCTCTGGCGCACGAGCCTGAGGCCGTCGTCGCCATCGACGGCGTCTGAGGTGTCGTAGCCTTCGAGTCGGAGGAGGCGGACGATGTTGCGGCGCATCTCGGGCTCGTCCTCGATGACGACGACGCGCAGGCCGTTTTTATGCATGGCAGGCAGAGGGTGTATGCGGCGGGACGGTCCTGGGAAAGCCGATAGTTCGAATCGGGTACGCCCCTTTCGGGCCATGGCGGGATGGGCGTCGAGCCGGTACACCTTGACCCATGAGTGAAACAGCATTTTTGGAACGGAGTTCATTGACCCCGTGGAACGAGGGTGGGGATTTAACCCGGGGTGGCGCGGCCCGTGGAAAGTCGTTGCCGAAGGAATCCTTACTGTCGGCGAAGGGATTCGGGCGCCCGCCAATCCGGATTCCGGTGATTCCGGAGAATCGGGGCGTATTGCGGGAACTGCGGGCCCGGGAACTGGCGCTTTGGGACGGTCAGGAGTTGGCACGGGACGAGGAAGTTGGGAACCGCGTCGACGCGGGGCGGGAGGACAGGGAATCGCAGTTGATCCTCCTTTTGCTGGGGGGCGCGGCGCTGGCGTTGTGGTTGCAGGCGACGACGGCGGCGGTCCGATTTGTCGAAGGCTGGGAGCTGTTCCGGACGTGGGTTGCGGCGGTGCTGGGGTAAGCGGGACGTACAACTTTCGGACCCGCATTGGGGCCATGAATTGCGGGACGTTCGCCGGCGCCCTCACCCCGGCGGTCTCCCACGAGCGGGAGAGGGGCTGGAGTGTGGCGATTTTTCCGGTCTGGAATCCCAACGGGATTCCGTTCCGAAGCCCAGGGTTGGACCGCGAAGCGGGCCTGCCCTGGGTCAACGACGTTCAATACATCAACCCCAACGGGGTTGTGCCACCTCGACGCAACCCCGTTGGGGTTGCGGGTGGTTCGACGATCCCACCCAGGGTAACTCGTTCCTCGCAACCCTGGGCTTTGGGACGCAATCCCTTCGGGATTGGGAAATACCCTGCACGCACGTTGTGCATAGCGATCAGGTC
>JBBQIU010000210.1:0-5913 GCA_038325245.1 Verrucomicrobiota bacterium | reverse complement strand
TCGGCCCAGTCTTCCCATGGGTGAGCGGCGGCGTAGGCACTGATGAAGTGGGCGCGCCAGTCCCCGGGGGGGCCGGCCGCGTAGTGGTGTTTCAGGGCTTCGGCGTAGTCGGCCTCCTCGGTGCCGAACACCGTGCGAAATTTCGGAAGCCAATCCGTGTCGCGGACGAGCACGTCCCAGTAGTAATGAGCCAGTTCGTGCCGCAGGTGGCCGACGAGGGTGCGGTAGTGTTCAGCCAGGTTCTCGCGGTACTTTTTCCGATAGTCATCGTCGGCCTCGGCGACGTTCAGGGTGATCACTCCGCCGTCATGGCCGGTGAGGATGGGCGGATCGCCTGGGAGAGATTCCAGCAGGTCGAAGGCAAGTCCTTCGGGGTTGGAATCGGATCGTGCTTCGATTGGCAGGCCAAGGTTCAGAAGGTCGAAGAGCACGCGGCGTTTGGCGGATTCGATGGCCCGTAAGTGCGCGGCGTTCTTAGGGCGATCGAGGTTCGGAATCGTCCGGGTGAGGCGGCACGACAGGCAGTGTTCGTCGGATTCGTTGCCGGGGATAAGCCAGTTGCACTGGGCCGCCTGATCCCGGGTACCGCAAAAACGGAACTGGGGCGAAGGTTGACGCGAGTCCTGCGCCAGGGTCCAAAGACCCGTTTCAACGGGTTTAAGGTCGGTGAGTTCCCGACGCAACGGCTCGAAGCCGAGCTTGGAGCCGCACTTGACGCACTCGAGGTTGTCGAAAAAGAGGGGTTGTTGGCAGCTGCACTCGAAGGTCTTCATGGTTCGGGAACTGAAACGAATCGAGGGCCGAGCATGTCGGGGCACCCGGAGTCCGTCACTTCAGGAGACGGTCGGCATCCCCGGATTGTGGGTTGAACTCATGGCCCTGATCATCGTGAGTCTCCGTGTCTCCCTGGCAAATCTCCTTCCCTGATCAACCGCAGCAATTCCCCCGCGCAGGCCTCAGCGAAGACCGCGTCGTTGATCGCGCAATCCAGTTCCTGCACGGGTATACCCGGGCGCAAAGAGGCTTTGAGGGAAGCAAAGAGAGCCGCGTCCGCCTCTGGATCGTGAAACGCTCCCCCGGGGGCTCCGATCATGCTGCCGCCCTTCAAGGGAAGCATCACCGAGACCGGGCCGCGGGATCCGTTCAGCTTCTCTGCCAGGATCCGTCCGAGACGTTCATTCTCCCTGGGCGTCGTCCGCATCAGGGTCACCTGCGCGTTGTGCGGGTAGAAGCGTCGGCCTTCGAACTGTGCGGGAACGGATTCGCGGGCGCCGAAATTCACCATGTCGAGGCACCCGGTGGAGACGACGGCGGGCACTCCCGATTTTGCGGCCGCTTCGAGACGGGTGGGTCCCGCCGTCAACACGCCGCCCACCAACTCGTCCGCCCACTCGGTGGTGGTGAGGTCCAGGACCCCGGCCACCAAGCCCGATTCGATCAGGGATTCCATCGTCCGTCCGCCCGTGCCGGTGGCGGCGAACACGACCACTTCGTAACCCGCGTCTTCCAGGACCTTCTTCGCCCTCTCGATGCAAGGCGTGGTATTTCCAAACTGGCTCGCCACGATGACGGGCTTGTCTGCGGAGGCAGGAACACGGGTTTCAACCATCCCGCAAATGGCGCCAGCCGCCCGGGCGAGCAGTTCCCGGGAGATCCGGTTCAGGCCCGCGATATCGACCACGCTCGGAAACATGACGATGTCCTTCACGCCGACGTAGGGCGCCACGTTGCCGCTCGCGAGAGTGGAGACCATCAACTTCGGAAAACCCACCGGCAACTCGCGCATCGCCGCGGTCCCAATCGCTGTGCCGCCACCGCCACCCAGTGAGATCACACCCTGGATCCGGCCCGACGACGCCAGCTTCGCCAGCACGACGGGTGCGCCGCGTGTCATTGTCGCGACGGCTTCTCCGCGATCCCGCCGGGCGGCCATGGGGGCGTAGTCTGTTCCCGCCGCCGCCGCCACTTCGACCCGGGTCACGTCCGGCTTGAGTTGCGGCTCCTCCCGGGTGCCGACATCGATCACGAGCACCTCGTGGCCCCGTGCGCGGATCAACTCGGCGATGTAGGCATGCTCGACACCCTTGGTGTCCATGGTGCCGAGAATGGCAATGGTGGGCATGGTGAAGAGAAGCCGGTTACTGTCCGCCCTTCATCCAGAGCGGAGCGGTGGTGAACCAGACCAGCGCCGAGATCAGCATGATCAGTTTCATGGGTCCTTCCGCGATGGATCGCGTCAGGAACAACAGGGGTGGGACGACGGTGCCGGCGAGGGCGAGAAGGCCGAGGACCTTTGCGACGTGGGTCATGGAGTTGAGGAAGTGGGCTTGGAGGAAAGGTGGGAGCGCGATCGGTTCATTTCAGGGCAGGACGGTTTTGGGACCCACCCGCTTGGAGAGGGCGATGTAGAGCACACCGCACGCGATCCAGCAGGGCAAAGGCAGGAAGAAAGCCGGGAAGCCATAGCACTGTTGGAGGAACAGTCCCACCCCCACCGGGATCACCCAGGCGAACAGCACCACCGGATTGAACCGGGTTCCTGTGCGCGTCGCGGGCTCCGTCGCGATGCCGACCTTGTCGGCCAGGAAATGGTCCACGACGATCACCGCGCCGATCGGGGCGAGGATCGTTCCGTAGATCCCGACGAAATCGAGCAGCTTCATGGCGAACGCCGGAAAGATGCTCGCCACCGTACAAACCCCACCGGCGATCAACGTCCCGGTGGCTCGTGACATCGTGGGAAACATTCCCTGGAACGCGAGTCCGGCGCGGTAGATGGTCGGATTGGCCGTCGTCCAACCCGCGATGACGACGCAGAGGAGACCGGCCCAGCCCACAGCATCCCAGACCATCGGGCCGGGCGCGGCGCCGGTTGCCGGATCCACGCCCTTTTCCCGGACCCAATACACGAGCAGGAGCGCGGCACTGATCCAGGCGACGTAATGCCCGAGGTACATGCCCGCCGCCGAAGCCCAGCCGTAGGACGCTTTCCGGGCGAAGCGGAGCACCGATAGGTCGGACATGCCCAGGTGCATGGCGGAATTGCAGAACCAGGAGAAGGCGACGATGCCCCAGAACCCGATTTTCGGGCTCGAACCGGCAGCCGGCTGGATCAGCTCGAAGAGGTTCGTCGATCCCAGCTTCGCCATCACCACGATGCCGCACGCGACAAACACCAGGAACATCCATGGCGCCGACAGGTGCCCCATGCGCGCCACGAATCCATAACCGCGCAGGGCGACGAAGGTCATGGCGGCGCCGATGGCGAGGCAGGTTACAATCCAGAGTGCTCCCGTGGGCAAGGTGTCCGTGAAGGAGGGCATCCGGATGCTGTCACCGAAGGGCACCCCGACGGCGGTGGCGGAAACCGTCACCATGGCTCCCGCCAGGAAGCAGAAGAGAACGCCGTTGAAGAGGTTGTACAGCGTCACCAGGTTGCGCCCGGTGATTCGTTCCAACTGACAATAGAGCGTCAGCCGCTTTTGGGTGGCGATCTCCGCGGTCAGGAACCGCCAGCTCAGGACCGCCATCAGGTTTCCCAGAAGCAGGCCGAAGATCAGGTCGAAGGCGCTGGCGCCCCACGCCACAAACAACGGCCCGATCATGAACTCCGTGCCCGCCGTGTGTTCGCCCGCATACATGCCCCAGAAGGAACTCGCACCCTTGAGGGCCTTGGGAGGCACGGGTTCCCGTGCAAATTCGTCTCCAATGTGGGTTGCCACGCCGGGACTGTCAGGTTGCGAATCCATGGGTGCGCCGCGGACGCTACCGAACCCCTGCCGCGAAGGAAACATCCCGATTCGCGCGCATGATTCGATGGTGTTCCTCGTCCGGAAACGCAATCGTCCACGCCAGTTCCCCAGGCCATTCCATCCCATGAACCCGCATCAAGGCATCGCCAGCCTGCTCCTCGCCCTCACGGTTGCCTGCCTCGTCCCGTCGGTGTCCCACGGAGCTGACTTCTTCGTTGGTCCCTCCGGCGACGACAACGCCTCGGGCGCGCGGGCCACGCCGTTCCGCAGCCTTGCGAAAGCCCGGGACGTCGTGCGCGCCCTGGCGCGGCGTGAACCGGTGACCCTTCATCTTTTGGGCGGCGTCCATTCCCTGCCGGAAACCCTGATCCTGACCCCGGAGGATTCCGGGAGCCGCGATGCGCCCGTGGTCTGGCGGGCGGCCGAGGGCGAAGACGCGGTGGTCAGCGGCGGACTGCGGCTGACTCTCGTGTGGGAGCCCTTCCGCGATGGAATCCTTCGGGCCCGCGTCCCGGCGGGATTGGCTGCCGACCAACTCTTCCTGGACGGCCAGAGGCTCCCGATGGCGCGGTATCCGAACTTTGATCCGACGGTCCGTCACTTCAACGGGTACGCGCCGGATGCGTTCAGTGCGGAGCGATCCGCCCGCTGGGCGGATCCTACTGGCGGATTCATCCATGCGATGCATCGACACGAGTGGGGGGACTTTCACTACCGCATTCTCGGCAAGGACGCGGACGGGGCTTTGAAGTACGAGGGCGGCTGGCAGAACAACCGGCGGATGGGCATGCATGGGCGCTACCGCATGGTCGAAAACATCTTCGAGGAACTCGACGCGCCGGGCGAATGGTTTCATGACGCCCACCAGGACCTGCTCTACCTGATCCCGCCCGCCGGCACGGACATGACGAAAGCGAACGTCGACGTGGTGCGACTTCGGCATCTGATCGAGATGCGGGGAACGCCTGAGGTCCCGGTGCGTTTTGTGACGCTGCGGGGAATCACGTTCCGGCACGCGGCCCGGACGTTCATGGAAAACAAGGAACCCTTGCTTCGAAGCGATTGGACCACATACCGCGGCGGCGCCGTTGTCTTCGAAGGCACCGAGGATTGCGCGATCGAGGATGCCTTCCTCGATCAGGTGGGGGGGAACGCCATCTTTGTGAACCGGTACAATCGACGTCTGACCGTCCGCGGCTGCCACATCGCCCGCGCCGGAGCGAGCGGTGTCGCGTTCGTGGGGGATCCCAAGGCCGTGCGCAACCCCCTCTTCGAATACGGGGAACGCCAAAGCCTCGCCGATATCGACCGGACTCCCGGCCCGCAGACTCCCGATTACCCATCCGATTGCCTGGTCGAAGACTGCCTGATCTACCTCACCGGACGGGTGGAAAAACAGACATCCCCGGTCCAGATCGCGATGGCGCAAAGCATCACAGTGCGACACTGCTCTCTCTATGACGTGCCGCGCGCGGGCATCAATATCGGCGACGGCTGCTGGGGCGGTCACGTCATCGAATTCTGCGATGTCTTCGACACCGTGCTCGAAACCGGAGATCACGGCTCCTTCAACTCGTGGGGACGCGACCGGTTCTGGGAACTGAAGGACGTAGACGCCAACACGCTCACGCAAGGTCCGGAGCGGGAGCTGCCGCGTCTCGACGCGGTGAAGCCGGTGATACTGCGGAACAATCGGTGGCGTTGTGATCACGGATGGGACATCGACCTCGATGACGGGTCCTCGAACTACGAGATTCGCGACAACCTGTGCCTGAGCGGCGGGATCAAGTTGCGCGAGGGTTTCTACCGCGTGTGCGAGAACAACATCATGGTCGGTAATTCGTTTCACCCGCACGTCTGGTACCGGGAGAGCGGGGACATCTTCCGGCGCAACATTGTCTTCGAGGCATACAAGCCGATTCGCGTCCCGACGCCCTGGGGACGGGAGATTGACCGGAATCTGCTCCATCGACCGGGCCTCAACACATCGGAACCCGCCACGGCGCTCCAGCAACAAAGCGGCCGGGACGAATCGTCCAAGGTTGCGGACGCGCTCTTCGTGGATCCGTTGCGAGGCGACTACCGCGTTCGTGACGGCTCGCCAGCTCTGGCCCTCGGATTCAGAAACTTTCCCATGGATCGATTCGGAGTGCGGAAACCG
>JBBQIU010000209.1:0-5916 GCA_038325245.1 Verrucomicrobiota bacterium | reverse complement strand
GGGCGGCGGTGGCGGCGGTGCCGGCGGCGGGTGCGGCGGCGGCAGCGGCGACCGGCGCGGCGGCGGAGACTCCCCAGTCGGATTCGAGTTTCTTCACGAGTTCCGCGACTTCGATGACCGTGAGTTTGCCGAGAGACTCGGCGATTGCATTAATGTCAGCCATGGTATTTTCAGTTTCGTCGACGTCCGCGGCCGCGGACGATTTCAGGGACGAGCCCGTCCACCGACGATTTACTATTTGTTTTGGTGGATCCCGGCGACGAACGCCGGGAAAGGGTTACGGGGTCGGAGGGACCTCTTGGGTTGGGACTTCCGGAGGGGGCTCTTGGGTTGGGGCTTGCTGGCCTTTGGCATTGAGGACTCGGGCGAGGGAGGCCGCCGGTTCCAAGAGCACCCGGACCAGCTGGGAGGCAGGCGTCTGCAGCACGCCGAGGAGTCTGCCGCGGAGCACCTCGATGGAAGGAAGGTCGGCGAGTATGGCGATCTCGGCAGGTTCGACGCGTTTATTATTGAGGAAACCGAAGCGAACCTTGGGTTTATCGAACTCGGCGGTGAAGCTTTTTAGGACCTTGGCGGCAGCGGAGATATCCTTGGGTCCGCTGATGACAGCGACCTGGCCTGAGAGGGCGCCCGTGAGGTCGGCGATGCCGGCTTCCTTGGCGGCGATACGGAAGATGGTGTTCTTGACGACATGGATCTCGGCGCCGGAGACGCGGAGGCGTTTCCGGAGTTCGCTAAAGTGCAGGACTTTGAGACCGGTGTAGTCGGCAACGATGAAGAACGGCGCGCCGTTGAGGCGAGTCACGTATTCGGCGCTGATGGCTTTATTTTTGTGGAGAATGGTTGGCGGGGGATGGAGAAGTTTTAGTGGAAGATCTCGCGCGTATCGATGCGGATCGCGGGGCTCATGCTGCTCGAGAGGACGCAGGTCCTCATATAAATGCCCTTGGCTGCCGAGGGTTTGGCTTTGAGGACGGCTTCGAGGACCGTACGGGCGTTTTCCTCCAACTGGGTGGGGGTGAAGGCAATCTTGCCCACGGCGACATGGAGGTTCCCGGTCTTGTCCACCTTGAACTCGACGCGACCGGCCTTGAATTCGCGCACGGCCTTCGCGGTATCGTCGGTGACGGTGCCGGTCTTGGGATTGGGCATGAGTCCGCGGGGTCCGAGGACCTTACCCAGTTTGCGGACCTCAACCATGGCCTCCGGGGTGGCGACCGCGATGTCGAAATCGGTCCAGCCTTCGGTGCATTTTTTGATCATGTCATCGAAGCCGACGTATTCTGCTCCGGCGGCCTGAGCGGCATCGGCGGCGGCGCCGGGTTTGGCGAAGACGAGGATGCGCACGATCTTGCCGCTGCCGTGGGGCAGGGGGACGGTGCCGCGGACCATCTGGTCGGATTGCCGAGGGTCCACGCCGAGGCGGAAGGAGAGGTCAACGGTTTCGTTGAACTTGGCCTTTGGGAATTTGACCAGAAGTTCGACGGCGGAGCGGAGGTTGTAGGTTCGCTCCGGTTCGACGAGTTCGAGTGCTTTTCGGTATCGTTTACTGCGCATGTGGTGAGGCGGTTCGAACGGGCTGTTGAGGCCCTCCCGCCGAGTGGGGGGTTTCTGGGGGGGAGGGGGTCAGTCGATGACATCGATTCCCATGCTGCGGGCAGTGCCGGCGATCACGCGGACGGCGGCCTCCTCGGAGGAGGCGTGGATGTCATCTTTCTTGGTCTTGATGATCTCGAGAATTTGTTTGCGGGTCACCTTGCCAACCTTGTCCTTGTTGGGGGTCTTGGAGCCGGAGGCGATGCCGGCAGCCTTCTTAAGGAGGGCTGAAGCCGGGGGCGACTTGGTGATGAAGGTGAAGGACTTGTCCTGGAATACGGTAATGACGACGGGAACGATCATTCCGCCGGCGTCCTTGGTGCGGGCGTTGAATTCCTTGCAGAACGCCATGATGTTGACGCCGTGTTGACCGAGAGCGGGTCCGACCGGAGGAGCAGGATTTGCCTGTCCGCCGGGGATCTGCAGTTTGATTTGGGCGGTGACCTTCTTTGCCATGCGAATGCGTTTTCGGGGTTAAGCCTTCTCGACCTTCCAATACTCGATTTCGACCGGCGTATTGCGGCCGAAGACATTGACGGTGATTTTGAGTTTGCCCTTCTCGGTGTCGATTTCCTCGATCACGCCGTTGAAGTTGAGGAAGGGGCCATCGTTGATCTTGACGGTCTCGCCGACGGTGAAACTGACTTTGGGGCGTTCGGCGTCCGCGGATTCGGCGATTTGCTCCTTGATGGCGGCGATTTCGTCTTCGGCGACCTCCACGGGGCGTTCTCCACCGACGAACCCAATAATGCCGGGTGTTTCGCGGATGAAGTACCAGGGGCGTTCAATGAGGCGGTGTTCGTCGTCGACGAGGGCCATGTGAATGTAGACATAGCCAGGATGGAGTTTCCGCATGGACACGGTCTTCTTGCCATTGCGAACTTCGGCGATTTTCTCCATGGGGAGAAGGACTTCGGTAATGAACTCGGACATCTCCTCGGGGCGGGCCCGTTTTTCGATGTTGTCCTTAACCTTTTGCTCCTGGCCGGAGAGAGTATGGAGGACGAACCAGCGGTGGCTCATGGGAGGAAGGATAAGGGAGGAATTGGGCTGGACGACAGCGTGTCAAACGACGCTCTGGACGAACCATGCCAGGGCGAAGTCCGCGACGGTCGTGAACAGGCCGAGGAAGCAGGTTGCTGTGAGGACGAGAACCGTTGAGCCCCAGAGTTCATGGGAGTTGGGCCATGTGCACTTGCGGAGTTCCTCGCGAGTTTCCATGACGTACTTAGTCACCTTGGCCAGCCAACCCATGCGCCAAGCTGCGGCGAAGCAGACGGCGATGATGACCGACCAGACGATGAGGCTTGTGGTGCTGTTCATAATTCAAATTGGCGGAGGGGGAGGGATTCGAACCCCCGGTGCGGTTGTGCCGCACAACGGTTTTCAAGACCGCCGCAATCGACCGCTCTGCCACCCCTCCGTGCAGTCATCGCTGGCAGGGCGTGAGGGACTCGAACCCCCAACCAACGGTTTTGGAGACCGCTACTCTACCAATTGAGCTAACGCCCTAACAACCTGCGACGCGGACGATCTTGAACCAGAACCGCCGTCCGCGGGCAAGGTTGAATCCAATGGATTCGCGCCGGCCCGCGGACGGTGTGAATCAATCGGGAAGGACGTCCGAGATACGTCCGGCGCCAATAGTACGACCGCCTTCGCGGATGGCGAATCTCTGTCCCTTTTCCATGGCGATCGGAGCGCCCAGGGCGATTTCGACGGAAACGTTATCCCCCGGCATCACCATTTCGACGCCCGTTGGGAGGGCAACGCTGCCCGTAACGTCGGAGGTGCGGAAATAGAACTGGGGGCGGTAATTGGTGAAGAACGGTGTATGACGGCCGCCTTCCTCCTTCGAGAGGACGTAGACCTCGGCCTTGAACTTTGTGTGCGGCTTGATGCTTGTTGGCTTGGCGAGAACCATTCCGCGTTCGACATCTTCCTTCTTGGTTCCTCGGAGGAGGACGCCGACGTTGTCACCGGCCTCGGCTTTATCGAGGAGTTTGCGGAACATTTCGATATCCGTAGCGACCGTCTTGCGGGTGTCCTTGAGGCCGACGATTTCGACTTCGTCCATACGGTTCAGGACGCCGCGTTCGACACGGCCGGTGACGACCGTGCCACGACCCTCGATGTTGAATACGTCCTCGATGCACATCAGGAAGGGCTTGTCGACCTCGCGGGTGGGCAGGGGGACGAAGTTATCGATGGCTGCGAGGAGGTCGGCGATGGCCTTATCCCCCTCGGGTTTACCCGCCAGGGCGGCGGTGGCGCTGCCACGGATCACAGGAGTGGTATCGCCTGGGAACTGGTACTTGTTCAGGAGGTCACGAATCTCCATTTCGACGAGGTCGAGGAGTTCGGGATCATCGACGAGGTCGACCTTGTTCAGGAAGACGACGATGGCCGGCACGCCGACCTGACGCGCGAGCAGGATATGTTCGCGGGTCTGGGGCATCGGGCCGTCGGCGGCGCTGACGACCAGGATTGCGCCGTCCATCTGGGCGGCGCCCGTGATCATGTTCTTGATGTAGTCCGCGTGGCCGGGGCAGTCGATGTGGGCGTAGTGGCGCTGCTCGCTATGGTACTCGACGTGCGAGACGGCGATGGTGACGGTCTTGGTGTCGTCACGCACGGTGCCGCCCTTGGTGATGTCGGCGTAGGAGATCCGGGAGGCGAGGCCCTTCCGGGCCTGGACTTCGACAATCGCGGCGGTGAGGGTGGACTTGCCGTGATCGACGTGCCCGATGGTGCCGACGTTCACGTGGGGTTTCGTGCGTTGAAAATTTTCCTTTGCCATTGCCTGACTCCTGAACTTGGTATCGTTCTAATCTCTCGAGAGCGTTGCTCTGCCATTTTCGGTGGAGCCCATGATCGGGTTTGAACCGATGACCTCGTCCTTACCAAGGACGTGCTCTACCAACTGAGCTACATGGGCGACCCCATCCATGCTGAAACCCGCAGATGACAAAAAGACAATCAACCCGTTACCAAAATATCCGGCGCGGGCTGCGTTGTCCTAAGCACTACGTTCCAGTTTGGACCGTCTGAAATAGGGGTTCGGAGGCTTAGTGTCAAACGGATTTTTGTAGTAATTGATTCCCTGATGGCGATGCGATGCAGCGTCTAGAATAGCCGGAAAAGGGGCCTTGGACACCAATGGTGGGGTTCGGAGATGGTGCGAGCCCGATATGGAGGGATCCCAGGGAATCCGGACGGCATCGACGAGAGTTCGGTCGGGTCCGTTGTTGTTTTGGGTGGGGTGGGGGTGTCAATGTGCCGGGGTCTGCCTAACGCGATGATGCAGTCAAGGGACGTGGCTCCTCCGGGTCGCCAGTTTTCGGCGGGTGCGGGGGTAGGAAATCTGTGGGCATGCGGTGCCGCGGTTCGGCGCCGGATGGTTCGTTTGGCGTTGTTTGAAGGTATTCTGAGGGTGGTGGGGTGGGTGGTCTTGGCGATCGCGCTTGGGCTTTTGGTGGATTGGCTCTTCGAAATACCGACCTGGATGCGCAGGGTCTTGCTGGTTGCGTACACTGGACTGGGTGTTTGGGCGAGCGTTTCGTTTGTGATCCGTGCTTGGAAACGTGTACCGGCTGGGGATCGGCTCGCGCTGCACATTGAGCGTCGCGAGCCCGGGTTGAGGAGCCGGCTGATCAGCGCGGTTCAGTTGAGCCGATCCGAAGGGTGGGGCCAGTCGGAGGAGGGGAAGGCCTTCATTGAGCGGTTGGTGGCGGAGGCGGAGCGTGCGGCCTCGACGTTGGATTTGCGCCGGTTGGTTCCGTCGGATGGATTGAAGCGTGTGGCGCGGCATGTGGCGCCGCTGCTCGGGGGTGTGGGGATCGCGCTTTTGGTTGGGGGACCGACGGCTGGAATTCTGTTGAAGCGAGCGTTGGGGGGAGAGGTTTCCTTTCCGCGGAAGACGCGGTTATTGGAGGTAACGGGGGAGCGGGTGGTGGCTCGGGGGGACGATCTGGCTGTGGTGGCGCGGGTGCAAGGCGCGATTCCGAAGTCCGGCCGGCTGATGGTGCGGCACGCATCGGGAAGGGTTCAGACGCTGGTAATGGATGCGGATGAGGATGTCGAGGGGGCGGGTCGATTCGGGCGTGTCCTGGTGAATCTGACGTCGAGTTTCCGTTATCGCGTGCGAATCAACGATGCGGAGAGCGACGAATTCCAGGTGGAAGTTCTACCGAGGCCGGTCGTGACGAACTTCGACTTGACACTGAGTTTTCCAGGGTACACGGGGCTCGAACCCCGGAAGGTCGTGCCCGGGGAGTTGACCCTGCTGCGCGGAAGCCGGCTGCGGGTTGAAGGCATCGT
>JBBQIU010000208.1:0-5957 GCA_038325245.1 Verrucomicrobiota bacterium | reverse complement strand
CGGAGGTCGATGATGCCCAACTTCACCTGGGCCTGGGCGGCGGACGACGCGATCATGATGGAGAGCGCGGTGACGAGGACTTTGAACGTTTGGGTCTTCATGATTGGAAAGGGCAGGTGAGGTGGGAGCAGGATTAAAAGTCGCGGTTGTAGCCGACGCCGAACTGGAACCGGCCCCCGCTGGCGTCGTTGTATTCCTCGGCGGTGATGGGGAAGGCGTAGTCGAGGCGCAGGGGCCCGATGGGTAGGTTCAGGCGCAACCCGATGCCCCAGTTGTCGTTATAGATATTCTGCTGAGGCTCGCGCAGTTCGAAACTGTACGGTTTGTAGTAGACATTCCCGACATCATAGAACACCGCGAAGCGGACGCGTTCAATGATCGGGATGGAATACTCCACGGAACCGAACCAGTAGGTGGAACCTCCGACGGGTTCGTTGTTTTCGTCCACGGGGCCGACATCGCGGTACTGGAACCCGCGGAGGGTGTACATGCCGCCGAGGAAATAGCGGTCGAAGAGGGGGACGCGCGGGGAGTCTTCGAAGGCCTCGGAGACGCCGAGGCGGCCGATGATCTCGATGACGTGGCCCTCGGCGAAGCCGGGGAGGTATTGACCGCCACGGACTTCGAGGCGGTAGAAGTCGGTATCGCCTCCAAAGGGGCCACCCGCGACTTCGCCGATAAGTTCGATCCTTTGGCCGCGGTTGGGGAGGATGACGCTGTTGCGGGTGTCGAAGGTGATGGAGGCGGTAACCTTGGAAACGAGGCGGCGGCCTTCCTCAATGGCCAGTTCGGGGGAGACGCGGGGACGTCCGGTGATGATGGACGAGCCGTGGCCGGGGCCTTCATCGCGGATGACCGGGGCGAGGAGGTCCTCGTCATTGAAGTCGAGGTTGACGCTCTCGATGGTGTAGGCGATGCCGGCGCGGAAGAATTCGTTGAGTGCCTTGGTGAAGCCGAAGCGCGCGCCGGTGCGTTGTTCGTCATAGACGGAGCTGAGGAACTGGAAATCGCGGTGGTAAAGGTCGACCTCGAAGGCGAGACGCCTGCCGAGGAACCAGGGCTCGATGAACGAGATGAGGTAATCCTGGCGCCGGGTGCCGACCTGGGCGCGGAGGCGGAGTTTTTGACCGCCGCCGGTGAAGAAGGGCGGGTTGAAGAGGTCGAAGTTGCCCTGGCTCATCTCGACGAAGCCGACGAGGTTGTCGACGGAGCTGAAGCCGGCGCCGATGCTGAAGTTGCCGGTATTCTTTTCCTCGACGCCAACGACGAGGTTGCGGCGGTTGGGGACCTCGGTGGCCTCGGGTCGGGCGTCGACTTTTTCGAAGTACTGGAGTCCGTAGAGGCGGTTGGTGCTGATTTTGACGCGGACGGTGTTGAAAATTTCTCCGGGTGCCACGGCGAGTTCGCGACGGATGACGCGGTCCTTGGTCTTGGTATTGCCCTTGATCTCGATCTTTTCGATGTAGGACAGGTCGCCTTCCTCGATTTTGTAGACGAGATCGATGGTGTTGGAGGAAATGTTCGGGACGCGAACGGCGCGGAGGGTCTGGGGAAACTCGACATCGATGTAGCCGCGGGAACCGTAGAAGTCTTCGATGAGTTCGATATCCTTGGAGTGCAGCCTGGGCTTGAAGGTTTCGCCGGGGGTCAGGTTAAGGCCATGCAGGACCTTGGTGCCCTCGCGGCGGCGCATGCTCGCGAGGATCTGATTGGTGGTGAAGATCTGATTGCCCTCGAAGGTGAGGGAGCCGACCTGGTAGGGCTGACCCTCCTCGATGAAGAAGTCGACCTTGAGGCGCTCGGGATCCAGTTCCTCGACCTTGATGTCCCGGAGTTCGAAGTCGATGTACCCCTCGTTTCGGTAGAAGTCGTTGAGTCGTTCGCGGTCTTCCAGGAGGACATCTTCCTTGAGGCGTCCGGAGCCGGTGAGCCAGGAGAACATCCAGCGTTTCCGGGTCTTGACGACCTTGCGAAGTTTTTTCTCCTTGAAGGCGGCGTGCCCGGGGAATTCGACGAGCTTGATCCGCTGTTTGGCAGCCTCGGTGATCTGGAAAGTGACCGTGCCGCGGCCGGCGTTTTCGTCGACGTTGAGGACGTAGATGACCTTGGTCTTGAGGTACCCGGATTTTTCGTAGGTCGTCTGGATTTCCCGGGCGTCGCGGTGGAGTTGGGCCTCGTCGAGGGGTTGGCCTACCTTGGAGGTGACCTTGCGCATGACCTTCCTCAGCTTGAAGCGTTCATAGCCTTCGTAGCGGATGTCGCTCAGGACGGGTCGGGCCTGAACGAAGTAGATCAGCCGGATCCCTTCGAGGTCGCGGGACTCGCTGACGCGGATGTTGAAGAAGAAGCCTGTGCCAAAGAGGTTCCGGACGTCGTCGTCGATGTTGAGTTTGCTATACGGGTCGCCGACCTTGACGCGGATATTGGCTCGGACGAGGTCATCGCTGACCGAGCGGGGCCCCACGGGGCGGATCTCGATGGAGACGATTTTGACGTCGGGAGGCGCCTGAGCCGCCGCTGAAAAGGGAAAGAGCACCGCTGCGAGGGCAAGCGGCAGGCATCGAAGCAACCAGCAATGCCCCAGCAATCTACGAAGGAACATCGTCGTGCGAGACCTTGGCAGCGGCTTTGAAGCGAGTAAACCTTTTAAGAAATGTGAGGGGGACGTCGCCTGTGGGGCCGTTTCGCTGTTTGGCGATAAGGAGGCTGATTTCCACACCGCTGCCCTCATCGCGCAGGACACTTTCGTCCTCGTCGCCGTCCTTGGAGGGCTTGTAGAGCAGTCCGACGAGGTCGGCGTCCTGTTCGATAGAGCCGGACTCGCGAAGGTCGGAGAGTTTCGGTTTGCGGGACTTGTCCTTTTCAATTTCGCGGTTGAGCTGACTGAGGATGATGATGGGGATCTCAAGTTCCTTGGCGAGTGCCTTGATCCCTGAGGAGATGTCGGCGATTTCCTGCTGGCGGTTGTCTTTGCCGCGCCGGGTATCCGAATGCATGAGCTGGAGGTAGTCGACGACCAGGAGTTTGACCTGGTGCTGCTGCCACATCCGGCGGGCGCGGGCGCGGAGTTGGAGAATCGAAAGCCCGGAGGTGTCGTCGATGTAGAGCGGCGAACCGGCGATCTCGCCGGCGGCGTGGGTGAGGCGAGGGAAGTCGCGTTCGGCGAGGAATCCCTCGCGGACGTCGCGGAGGTTGACCTCGGCGCGGGAGCACATCATGCGGAGGATGAGGGACTCGGCGGTCATTTCGAGGCTGAACACGCCGACGCCCTGCTTGAGGTCGATGGCGATGTGTTCGGCGATGTTCATCGCGAGCGAGGTTTTGCCCATGCTGGGGCGGGCGGCGATGACGATCATTTCGCCCTTGTGCAGGCCGGTCGTCATCTTGTCGAGGTCGGTGAACCCGGTGCTGAGCCCGCTCAGCACGCCCTGGCGGGCGTGGAGTTCCTCGATGGTGTTGATGGCGGAATTGACGAGATCCTTGATCGCCTTGGTCTCGGGGCGTTCGCGTTCCTCGTTGATGCGGAGGATGTCCCGTTCGACCTCGTCGAGGAGCGCGGGGACATCGCCTTCGTATTCGAAGACCCGGGCGATGACGGTGGTGCACGTCTTGAGCATCCGTCGCAGGAGGTGCTTCTCGAGGACGATTTCGATGTAATAGGCGAGGTTGGCGGCGGAGGGGACGGAGTCGGCGACCTGGTTGAGGTAGGTGAGGCCGCCGACGGCTTCGAGCTGGTTCTGGTCGCGAAGCCGCTGCTGGAGGGTGATGAGGTCGATGGGCAGTTGGGCGTCGTACATGTGGACCAGGGTCTCGTAGAGAGCCTGGTGGCGCAGTTCGTAGAATGCCTCGGCGCCGGGCTTCATGATGCGGACGCATTCGCCCATGGCCTCGTTGGGAGCAAGTAGGACGCAGCCAAGGACGCCTCGTTCGGCGTCGGCGGCGTGGGGAGGGAGGCGGTCGACGCGACCTCCGGATGGGGCGTCGGGGCGCGGGAGGGGGCGCCGTCCGGCATGGAGGTCGGGCGGTGGTTCAGGAAGGAGGTCGTGTCCTTGGGTTGGGTCGACGGAATCGATCACGGTTTCAGGGGGGGCAAGCATCGTGATCTGGCGGGAGGAGGCGAGCGCAAGTTACGGGTCGGTGGTGAACAACTGCCGGAGGATGGGAATGGACACGGCTTGGCATTTGACGGTGTTCCGGGAGGGGCCTTTACTGCGGGACCGAGAACACGCCATGAAAACCTCCTTCACCCGTCGTCATGCCCTTCGTCATCTGGCCGCCGGAGCGGTGGCCGCGTCCATCACCGGGGATCTTTCGCGCCGGATCGGGGCGGCGGAGGCGGTGGGGGGATTGAAGGGGCGCATCCGGCACTCGGTATGCCGTTGGTGTTACGGGAAGGTGGCATTGGACGATCTCTGCAAGGCATCGCGGGACATGGGGATCACCTCGATCGATCTGCTGGGGCTGGATGAGATTCCCATCGCGAAGAAATACGATCTGACGTGCGCGATGGTGAGCGGGATACCGGGGGGGATTGGGAGGGGTCTGAACAGGGTGGAGAACCACGATGGAATTCTGAAGTGGTTCGAGGAGGCGGCGCCGAAGGTGGCGGCCCTGGGGTGCGTGAACGTCATCTGCTTTTCGGGAAACCGCGGTGGGTTGTCGGATGAAAAGGGCCTGGAAGTCTGCGCGGTGGGGCTGAAGAAGCTTATGCCGGTGGCGGAGCGGCATGGATTGGTGCTGGTGATGGAGTTGTTGAACTCGAAGGTGGATCACAAGGATTACCAGTGCGACCGGACTCCATGGGGTGTTGAACTCTGCAAACGGGTGGGGTCGGAGCGGTTCAAACTGCTGTACGACATCTATCACATGCAGATCATGGAAGGGGACATCATCCGCACCTTGAAGGAGAGTGCCCCTTACATAGCGCACTACCATACCGGCGGCGTGCCAGGCCGAAACGAGATCGATGAATCGCAGGAGATTTTCTACCCGGCCGTCATGCAGGCGGTGGTGGCGACGGGATACAAGGGTTTCGTCGCGCAGGAGTTCATTCCGAAGCGACCGGACGTGCTCGCCTCGCTGAAGCAGGGGGTCCAGATCTGCGATGTCTAACGGCCACTGGGGGGCGGGCGGTGGGCTTGGGTGGGGCCGGGGGTGAATGATGGAAGAGATCGATAGGAGGGCGACGATGTCGTTGCCGAACTGGGTCGTCGCCATTGGGTTGATATTCTGGGGGGTGTCGGTGGGCGTTTGGCCGCTGGCGCTGCTCCTGGCGGTCGTGATTGTGGCGCCGGGCTTCGTGCGGCGGCGATTTGCCTTCACCACGGCGGAGTATTCCCGGGCGATGGATGTGTGCTGGTTGCTGGTTTTCGGAGGACTTCTGCTGACATATAGCCGGGAGTCGGTGGGGAGCGTGCTGAGAACCTTTGCGCAGTGGTTACCGCTCGTCTTCTTTCCGGGCGTCCTCGTCCAGGCGTGGTCCGAGTCGGGGCGGATTCCCATGGCGGCCCTGTTGCCTCTCCCTTGGTGGCGACGGCGGGATCATGAAGCCGTGGTGGCGGATGTGGCGGGAACGTTCCTGGTTTTCTGTGTGTTGTCGGCGAGCGTTTCGGGCGGGGGGCGACCGTGGTTCTACGCGGGACTGGTTGGGGTGGCCTGGGCGGCGTTCTGGGTTTCCCGGGCGCGTGGTTTTTCTGCGTGGGTTGCCGGGACGTTTCTGGTCCTGGTGATGGTGGGCGGATGGGGTGTGGGGGTTGGCCTGGGCGGGTTGCAGGGCTGGTTTGAGAACCGCTTCCTGACTTGGGTGACTCAATGGCGTCGGGACGAGGGGGCATTTCGGGCCTCGCGGACATCGATTGGTACCACGGGTCGGGTCGGGGGAACGGGGCGGGTAGTGCTCACAGTGCGGAGCGAAGGCAATGGGCGGGTGCCGCTGCGCCTGAGGGCGGCCGTTTTTT
>JBBQIU010000207.1:0-5959 GCA_038325245.1 Verrucomicrobiota bacterium | reverse complement strand
GCCCCATGGATGCCGTCGCACTGGACCATGCCGATACCTGGCTGGCGGCCGGGCGGATGGAATTCCAGCGACGCGACCTGCCGAAGGCGGAGAGCCATCTTCGCAGGCACCTCGAACTCGATGCGGCGCCCGTGCAAGGATGGTTCCAGCTCTGGATGGTTCTGGGTCGCAATCAGTTCTCAGAACCCGCCAACGTCTTCGCGAGGGCGGTGGAACAGATCAGAATCCCCGAACCCGGTAAAACGCCCTGGTTCCCGGCCCCGCGTCCACCGTGAATCGGAAGTCTCCCGGAGCTGACAAGGTCTCGATCACGGCGTCCGGAACCGGCGTCCAGTTCCAGGAACTGCCGTCCGATCGGAGCAACTCGTATCGCGTCGGGGCCGTTCCCCCGGAAGCCCGGAAATCCAGCGTCACCCGACCTCCAGAGATCCCTGGCGGCGCGATCCACGACAACGTGGAGGGCGCCGTTCCCGCCGCGGTAACCGCGAACGCCGGCCCCCACTCCAACGGAAATCCCCCATACACCAGCGCCCGCGCCTGCAGGACGTACATCCCCTCCGACGGCGGATCGAACGTAAACCCAGCGCCCTGCGTCGCCGAGGGCTCTGTTCCCGCGCCCAGCCGATCCAAACCCAGGAATTCGATGTCATCGAAATACCAGCCGACCCCGTCGTCCGTCTGCGGATAGTAGGTGCCACTCCCCGGATAGACGTAGGCGAAGCGGATCAGCGCCGTCCGGCCGGCATAGGCGCCGAGCGGCACGGATCTGGACGCAAACGACGTCTCTCCCCTGTCGTTGTTTCCAGCCTGACCCCAGATCTCGGCCCATGTCTTTCCTTGATCCAGCGAGAGCTGGACGCTCGCGCGCTGATTCGAACTCGCCCACCCCAGCCGGCTCTTGAAGCGAACCTCCGAAGCCACACCGCCGATGAAGGTCTTCCCTTGTTCCAGGACCTGGGTTTGCGGCGGTTGCGGGTGCGCCAGATGGTAGGCAGAGGTTCCCGACGCCACTGGGGACCGGACGACAACGTCGTAATTCCCGCTCGTCTGATCCAAGAAACCTCCCTGGTTTGACTCCGCTCCCTCGACCAACGTTCCGGTTTCCCGCAGGGCTTGGCGCCACTCATGCCCGTCCGCCTTGGGCACGGTGTTGAATGTGTACGCCGTCGGAACGTCCACTGGCACCTGAACGGCCCCGGTGATCGCCGGCAATACTTGGTCCGGGCCCGGAACCGCGGGATCGAACGCGAGTACGGTGTAGGAGAAGTCGACGGAATCGCCCCCCACACGCACGCCCCTGATCTCCACGGAAAAGCGAATGTCCGCCGCAGGCCTGGGCATCAGCCCCGGGACGGTGGTGTTCGCGCCGACGGCATACCAGACGAGGGTGGGTTCGCCGACACGGGCACCCAGCGGCTCGAGCCGGACCGCCACCGGCACGTCATTGCTCGAAAGCGTCACGGTAGCCGAGGTGAAGTCGGCATCCGGCAGGCTGAAGGACCACCTCGTATATACTTGGGAGTAGGGCACGTAACCCGGCGGCGGCCATGCGACGTAGGGCTCCCGCGTCGGAGGTCGCGGGGTCCCAAAGTTGCCATCGAACACCCAGGTTGCATTCGCCTCCATCCGGTTGCCGTCTCCCGGCACGTCGCCCGTTCCCATGACTGCCGTCTGCGGATAGAGGAGCCAGCGGCGGTGCCCGACCACGGCATTGCCCGGGCCGAAATCGTTCATGTAGCCATCAATGGATTCTTCGCCCTGGGCGCCCAACGCGAGGTTCGAATTCGCCGCCGCTTCCGCCCCATCCTCGGTGTAGCACGCCCACGCGGGCGGCGGCCCATGGCTGAGGCCACCCTGGGCGCTCATGATCAGCGCAGCCTCCTGGGCCTTCGCGTTGTACGCATCGTCGAATTGTATATCCGCCGGGACCCCTGCCATGGCCCGGAAATATTGGATGCGCCGCAACACATTCTCCCGAAAGGCCGGCAACGTGGTGCCCGCTTCACACCCCTCGTAACCGCCCGTCCATCCGGACGCCACACCCACCGACGCGACATACACGGTGTTGTAAAAGGCCCGCACCTCCTCGCGCCGCCCCACGTCCACCTCGTATCCGCCCCGCGTCGCGGACAGGGATCGCTGACGCTGGGAACGCCCAGCCTCCACCATCCGCGCCGTGGGTGCTTCACCCAGGATCGGAAACTTTGACGGCCATAGCCGATCCGCGGCCGTCGCGGACAACAGCGTGGAGCAGGCAAGCAGGAACAACACTTTCGGGCTCACGTTTCCAGCATCCATGCCCGTCCCAACCCACCGCAAGGCCGGAAGTGACGGGAACCGAAGCGGCGGTGCATCCCCGAGTTGTTGGGAGTCTGTGAAACTCCCTCCAAACCTGAATCTTAATCTTAATCCGAATCCTAACTCCCGAATGCATCCGATCGCTCCGCTGTGTCGTTTCCATCTACGCAATCTTCATCCCAATGAACGCTCCCCATTCCCATCGATCCCACGCAGCCCCCCGCCACGGCCCCCTTCGCCTGACTATCGCCCTCGCCGTTCTTGCCGGCGCCTCGCCCCTTCTCGCCGACGTCGTCGTGGATGCGGTAGTCACGCCATTGGGCGGCTCCTTCCGCTATGACATCACCATCACCAACAACGAACTCGATGATCTCGCCATCGTCAGCTTTGCCGACGCCCCCGGGAATGACCCTCTCATCGGACCATCCCTAATCGTGCCC
Organism: Verrucomicrobiota bacterium; assembly: GCA_038325245.1. GTDB lineage: Bacteria > Verrucomicrobiota > Verrucomicrobiia > Limisphaerales > CAIMTB01 > CAIMTB01. The sequence continues at coordinate 3,221 of JBBQIU010000207.1, read as the reverse complement.
CTGGGGTACGTGGGGAGCTATGATGGGGTCCTGCAATTCCTCGATTTCCTCTCGGATACGGCCCCCTTCCTGGCTGGAGGCACCGTGGGCGGATTCCGATTCGAGAGCCTCTCGGGTCCCGGGCTCTTCTTCACCCAGATTGAAGCCCTCACCGTGAACGGCGATCCCGTCTCGGGAATCGTGAACACTGCCATCGTCCCCGAACCCGGCACCGTGGGCGCCGCCCTCGCTCTCGGCGGCATCGTCGGGGCCTATGGCTTCCGACGCGCGCGCCGCACGCCCCCAACCACCTGAACGCCCCTGAACTACCAACCCAAAAAACATTCACAAAACTATGAAACCGAAACGACACCCCTCGAACCTCACCCGGCTGTGCGCCACCGCCCTACTCGCGCCCTGCGCTGCCATCGCCTCCAGCCACAGCGATGCCCCGCTGATCAAACAGGATCCCCAGGCCAACCTCACGGACGTCTATGCCTTCGTCGGAAGCAAGTACAACGATCCTACGACGAAGGTGCTGAACGTCCTGGTGTCGGTCCGCCCGTTCAGTGACCCCGGCGATGGCGTCATCTACGAACGCTTCGCAGACGACGCGCTCTACAGCATTCACATCACCCACCCGGCCACCGGCGTCACCGTCGATCGCTACGACTTCCAATTCTCGTCCGTGACCGGCGGCCTCAAGAATCCCAACACCATCCTTTCCTATGGCCGGGGTACTGAGGTCGGTCCCATCACGACCCTTGGCGACGCACGTCAGAACTTCACCCAAACCTATGATGTCTTCCGGAACGGCGTCCTGATCGGCGATGATATTCCCGTCCCGCCGCCCAATGTCGGCGTCCGCACCACGCCGCTCTACAACGACGCAACAACCGGCGTCGCCCTTTCCGGCGCAACCGCCTTTTCTGAACTCGACTCGTACACACAGCAGGCCATCCGCCAACTCCCCGCTGGACAGGTCGTCTTCGCCGGCCCCAGGGACGACGGCTTCTTCGCGGACACTCCCGCGATCTTCGATCTGCTCGACGGACGAATCCTCGCCGACAAGGACGGGGACGCCTCGAATGGGTTGGGACGGGACGGCGGTGGCGTCGACGGCTTCAAGGGATTCAACGTCCTGACGTACGCGATCCAGATCGATCCGAGCACCCTTGCCGCCCAGGCGTATACCGACCCGTTCTTCGGGCCTGCGAACGGTGTGGGCGTGTTCGCCTCTGTCAGCCGGAAACGAATCCGCCTGCTCAAGGCGGATGGGGAGGCGGTGCATTCCGGTCCGTGGGTCCAGGTGAACCGCCTCGGCAATCCTCTTTTCAACGAGGTGCTCGTCGCCCTGAAGGACAAGGACAAGTACAACCGGACGTTGCCTGCGGCGGATGCCCAGTTCGCGACCTACGCCGAGAACCCCGAACTCGCCACACTGATCAACGTCGTCTTCGGCACGGCGTTTCCCACCACCGGGCGGGCGGAACTCCGGGCCATTTTCATTCCGGACGTCGTCCGCGTGAACCTGGCGACGGATCCCGTGAAACTTCCGGGGCAGGCAGGCTTTAGCCGCCTCAGTCTTCTCGGGGGTGACCTGGCCTCGGGTCCGGGCGGTGTCTCCACCGCGGGAGGATGGCCCAATGGCCGCCGAATCGGCGACGACACCGTGGACATCGCGCTGACCGCTGTCTCCGCACTGACCCTGGACCTAGGCGACAACGTCAACGCCAATGATCAGATCTACCACCAGGTCTTTCCGTACCTCGCCACACCCCACGCCGGTCCCACCGTGACCCAGCGCGTGGCGCCGTGAACTACCGATGAACCGAAGCCGCCCTGGAGGGTTCCGCTCCGTCGGAACCTGTTGGACTCTAGCCCCAACCCAATCCTCGGCGCCGACGAAGCGGCGCCCTCCATCGCACGGTTCATGATCCCAATGCGCGTCCAAATTTTGGAAAGCGTTGCTCTCCACACGTCCCAAGTTCCATGAATACCCGCACTCTGCATCTCGCCCGACTCACGTTCGCCGCCGTCCTGCTGGCCGGTGTCCCGATCGCAACCGCACACGACACCCACCCGCACCCGCACCCGAACAAGCAATCCGCGACACCCGAACCGACCCTTCCCGGTTCCCTCTCCCTCCGGAACGAAGCGAAGGTGGGAGAGGCTGGTTCCGTGAAGACGGAACCGGGTGAAGGTTCCCGCCCGCGACCTATCGCGCCGGATTCCCAAACCGTCGCCTCCCACGAGCGCGCCACCGACGCCGCCATCGCGCGAGCCGAACAACAGACCCGCCTCAAGCCGGATCAGGTCGGGCCCTGGGTCGAATTGGGAAACGCCTGGATGCAAAAATCACGGGACCTTGCCAACGGGATTGGCTACGGCCGGGCCGAGACCGCCTTTCGAAAAGCCCTCGACCTCGACGCTGCCAACACACCCGCCATGCTGGGATTGGCCTGGGTCAACAATACGCGCCACGAATTCGATGCCGGCACAAAGTGGGCTCGCAAGGTGATCGACCTCGATCCAACCCAGCCGGATGCCCATGCCCTGCTCGGAGATGTGGCAGTGGAACTTGGGGACTACGCCGCTGCCTTTGAACACTACCAGACCTGCCTCGATCTCCGGCCCGACCTTTCGTCGTACAGCCGTTCCGCCCACCTGCTCTTCCTGACCGGCGACCTTCAGCGCGCACAGGTGCTTATGCGGCAGGCCATCGCCGCGGGAGGCCCTTACCGCGAGAACCGCGCCTGGTGCCGGGCTCAGCTCGCCTTGATGCATTTCCATGGCGGGGCGCTGCTCCTCGCCGAAAAGACCCTCGACGACGCGCGCCGGGAAGCTCCGGAAAACCCCCACGTCCTCGCCGTATCCGGCAAACTCAAGATCGCCCGCCATCGCTACGCGGATGCCATCCCTGAATTGGAAAAGGCCGTAGCGGTGTCCCCCCAACACGCCATTCTAGTGGATCTCGCCGAAGCCTGCCGGCTCGCCGGCGACGAGGCCCGGGCCCGGGCCGTGGCCGATCGGATCCACGATCTTCAGCACTCCCATTCGGAGCCCCACGATCACGGCTTCGCGGAGTCGGTCGAACCGCATGGCCATGGACACGGTGAAGGGAACGCCGAGTGGGCCCGATATCTCGCCGACAACGACATCGACCTCGACGAAGCCCTCCGGGAAGCCGAAACGGCCTATCGCACCTTCAAGAATGTCTACGTCACGGACACGCTCGCCTG
>JBBQIU010000206.1:0-5963 GCA_038325245.1 Verrucomicrobiota bacterium | reverse complement strand
GGCCGGGATCCTTCGCGCGTGCGGAGATTGTGACGACGGGGGAGATTCCGGCGCTGACGGTTCCTGCGACGGCGGTTGTGTCGTTTGCGGGGATTGAGAAGGTTTTCGTCGTGGAGGATGGATTGGCGGTGGAGAAGCGGGTGACGACGGGCGACCGGGGGGCGGACTGGGTGGAGATCGTCGCGGGGCTGAAGGCGGACGAGCATGCGGTGCTCGTGCCGGGAAGTTTGCAGACTGGGCAGAAGGTGACGGTATTGCCGGCGGGGGCGGCCGGCGCGCAGGGCTCGCCCGGCGGTGAGGCGGGGAAGGGGGCGAAAACCGAGTCAAAACGTGCCGCGGGTCGGGGAGGGAATCCGGCGGGGTCGTGATCCGGGGGTGCTGACATGCAAACGCTCGCCGAGATATGCATTCGCCGCCCGGTATTCGCCTGCATGCTGGTGCTGGCGTTGGTGGTGACCGGCGCGACGGGGTATGTGCGGTTGAACGTGGACCGTTCCCCGGCGGTGGATCTTCCCACGATCTTCGTGAGGACCTCGTTGCCGGGGGCATCGCCGGTCGAGATGGAGTCGCTGGTGGCGCAGCCTCTCGAGCAGAACATCAACACCGTCGAGGGCATCAACGAGATGCGGTCGATCTGCGGAGTGGGCCGTGCGTTCATCATCGTCCGATTCAATCTGGATCGGGATCCTAACTCGGCGGCCGAGGACGTGCGGAACCGGGTGTCAGGGGCGCTGGCGGAGCTGCCCGACGATGTGCTGCCGCCACAGGTCTCGAAATTTGATGTGGATTCGGCGCCGGTATTGACCCTGGCGATGTCGGGTGATCGGACAGTACGTGAGTTGACGGAGATGGCGGACAAGATCGTCCGCGTTCAGCTCGAGCGATCCGAAGGCGTGGGGGAGGTGGAAGTTTCCGGCGGGTTGGCGCGGGCCATCAACATCTGGGTGGATGCGGACCGGCTGGCGGCTTACCAGTTGCCGGTCACGGTGGTGCGGGACGCGGTGGTGAGTCAGAACGCCAACATTCCCGGGGGCAACGTGACGGGGGCGCTGAAGGAGAGCGTGTTGCGGACGATCGGGCGGGTCGAAGACCCGCGGGAATTCAACGACCTGGTGGTGACGACGGTAAACGGTGTGCCGGTTCGGATTCGGGATGTCGGGCATGCGGAGGACGGGACCACGGAGCAGCGTTCGATTGCGCGGCTCGACGGGCGGCCGTGCGTGCAGTTGGACATTCGGCGGCAATCGGGGGCGAACACCGTGGCGGTGATCGATGCGATCAAGGCGAGACTGCCGGGGCTCCTGGCCCAAATGCCACCGGACGTGAAGATCCAGGTGACCCGGGACCAATCGCGCTACATCAACGAGGCGCTGAGTGAGATCAAGAAGCACCTGGTGCTGGGCAGTCTGCTGGCGAGCCTGGTGGTGTTGTTGTTCATGCGCAGTTGGCGGGCGACGTTTATCGCGGGCATTGCGATCCCGGTCTCGGTGGTGTCGACGTTCGGGATGATGTGGGCCCTCAACTTCACACTGAACAGTGTCACGATGCTGGCGCTGGTGCTGATGGTGGGCATCGTGATCGACGACGCGATCGTGGTGTTGGAGAACATCTTCCGGTTCGTCGAGGAGAAGAAGATGAGCGCGTTTGAGGCGGCGCGGGCGGCGACGGCGGAGATCGGGTTGGCGGTGATGGCGACGACCTTCAGCCTGGTGGTGATCTTCGTGCCGGTGTCCTTCATGTCGAGTGTGGCGGGCCGGTTCCTGTTCCAGTTTGGACTGACGTCGGCGGTGGCGATCCTGGTGAGCCTGCTGGTTTCGTTCACGCTCACGCCGATGCTGAGCGCGCGGCTGTATAGTGTGGGGCGGTCGCGGCGGGTGGAGGTGAAGGGGCATGGATCCCGGGGTGGGTTCTATGCCGGCATCGAGCGGATGTATCTGAAGTCGTTGAAGTGGTCGATGGGGCATCGGCGCTGGGTTGTGGGGTTGGCGGCGGTGGTGGCACTCAGTTCGATCCCGCTGTACGGGATGGTGAAGCAGGAGTTCACCCCGACGGACACGGACGACGGCGAGTTCGAGGTCAACCTGTCCGCTCCCGAGGGGACCAGCCTGCCGGCGATGGACGAAGTGGTCCGCCTGGCGGAGGCCGCCGTCCGCCCGGTGCCGCACATCCAGAACATCCTGTCGACGTCGGGATCGGGGGGCGGGTTCTCGTCCGTGAATCAAGGCCGGCTGTACGTGCTGCTGGCGCCGCATCACGAGCGGACGTTCAGTTGGGGGCGGTTATTGAGTTGGACGCCGTGGAAAGCCTTCCAGGGAAACGCCAGCCAGCGGGACGTGATGCAGGACGTCCGCAGCCGGTTGAAGTTCCTGAAAGATGTCCGGGTCGGAGTGCGAAGCGGCGGGTCGTCGATCAACCTGGGCGGCCCTCCGTACGAAATCGACTTCGCCATACTCGGGCCGGACTTGGAGGAGCTGTTGGGCTATGCCGAACATCTGCGGCGGAAGGCGCCCGAACTGGGATTGCAGGACGCGGACACGACGCTGCGCCTGGACAAGCCGGAGCTGCGGGTGGAGGTGGATCGGAAGCGGGCGGCGGATTTGGGGGTTGAAGTAAGCGATATCGCAGAGGCGTTGCGCATCCTGGTGGGAGGCGACACGCGCGTCTCGCGGTTCCGCGATGTGAGCATCAACGACGACTACGACGTCCAGCTCCGGCTGTCGGATGTGGACCGGGACGATCCGGCCGATCTGGCGCGATTATACGTGCCGCGGAAAGGTGGGGGATTGGTGCGGCTGGACAACCTGGTGCGGGTGGTGTCCAGCCAGACGGCGTCGCGGATCGACCGCCTGGACCGGCAACGCACGGTGGCCCTGCGATCGAACATCGCGCCGGGCTACGCGATGGCGGATCGGTTGCAGGCGCTGCGGGAGGAGGTGCGGAGCATGAACCTGCCGCCCGCCTATTCAACCAAGGTGTCCGGACGCGGCCGGGAACTGGAGAGCACTTTCGTGGAGTTCCTCTGGGCCTTCGCGCTGTCGGTGGCGTTCATGTACATGATCCTCGCCTCGCAGTACGAAAGCATCGTGCATCCGTTCACGATTTTGCTGTCGCTCCCGTTGGCGCTGCCCTTCGCCCTGCTGTCACTCTGGTTGTCGGGCAACACCCTGAATCTCTACTCGGGGCTGGGGTTGCTCGTGCTCGCGGGTGTGGTGAAGAAGAACGCGATTCTCCAGATCGACCATATGAACCAGCTTCGGGGAAAAGGGATGGCGCTGCTTCCGGCGGTGCTCCAGGGGAACCGGGACCGACTGCGTCCCATCCTGATGACGACCTTGTCCCTGGTGGCGGGCATGCTGCCGCTGGCGCTCGGGACGGGGCCGGGTGCTGAGGAACGCCGGGCGGTGGCGGTGGTTGTGATCGGGGGGCAGTCGCTCTGCCTACTCCTCACCCTGCTGGTGACCCCGGTGGTGTATTCGGTGCTGGACGACGTAAGTCAACGGTTCAAGTGGCATTTCCGGGAAGCGATCGTGCCCGCCGGGGAAGTGCCTGCTCCGATGGGCAAGTAGGTCGGGACGCTTTTCAGGGCGGGGTGATTTCCCGCGCTGCTTTCCGCGCTGCTTTCCGATTGGCCCGATCCTGCCGGCTCCCTATGGTTCGCCCGACCACGACGCGGGGGCTCCCAAGACAGGGAGTGCGAACCCGTCAATGCCACTATGAACACCGTCCAGGATCTCAAGACTGTCACCCGCAACACTCAGACGAAGGTCGAAACCGAACTCGCGCGCACGGGGGGATTGCTCCGTCTGGCGCCGGCGTGGGTGCCGCGCTCGTTTCTCCAACCCGGATTGCGGCTCAAGCTGCACCCCGATGACACGTACGCCTACGGGGCGAACCGCGGGGGCATCGACGAGCGTTGGTTTGCATCGACGACGGAAGCGGCGAACGAGGGCCGGGTGCCGGACGAGGGATTGAGCTACTGCGTGGTGGGGGGGGAGCGGTTTACCCTGCGGAAGGCCGTGGAGGACTGCGGCGCGACGCTGATCGGGGCTAGGATCTGGAAGAAGTACGGGAAATGGCCGGTCTACTCGAAGTTCTTCGACAACATGGGGCCGATTCCTCACCACATGCACCAAAGCGCCAAACAGGCGAAGCTGGTGGGGCAGGAAGGCAAGCCTGAGTCGTACTACTTCCCGCCGCAGCACAACAACGTGGGGAACAATTTCCCGTACACTTTCATGGGCCTGGAACCGGGCACCACGAAAGCCCAGGTGCGGAAGTGCCTCGAGGATTGGAACAAGGGCGACAACGGGATCCTCGATCTGAGCCGCGCGTACCGGTTGAAGCCGGGTACGGGCTGGCTGATCCCGCCCTGCGTCCTGCACGCCCCGGGCAGCCTCTGCACCTATGAGCCTCAGTGGGGCAGCGACGTCTTCGGCATGTATCAGAGCATGGTCGAGGGACGTTACGTTCCGTGGAGCCTGCTCGTGAAGGACATGCCCAAGGCGAAGCACAAGGACCTCGACTTCATCGTCGACCAGCTCGACTGGGAGCAAAACGTCGACCCGCACTTCAAGGACAACCACTACCTGGAGCCCGTGCCGGTGGCCGACACGCGGAAGGAGGGGTACGTGGACCGCTGGATCGTCTACGGCAAGATCGACGGGGCGCAGCTCTTCACGGCCAAGGAACTGACGGTGAACCCGGGGGCGAAGGTGACGGTGACGGACACCGGGGCGTATGGCCTGATCTGCGTGCAGGGCACCGGAAAGATCAACGGGCAGCCTCTGAACAGCCCGAAAATGATCCGGTTCCACGAGCTGACCGAGGACGAGTACTTCTGCACGGAGGACGGCGCGAACGCGGGCGTGGTCTTCGAGAACACGAGCCAAACGGAGCCGCTGGTGGCCTTGCGCTACTTCGGTCCCGAATCGAATCCGGACGCTCCGGCGATGGGGGCTTACCGGAGGAACGAGTTCACCCATTAACGACGACATCCGCAGTCTCCTGGAGGCGCTGCGTCGCGGTCAGTTTGACGATCCGACGGAGAAGATCGACCTGTTGGCGGCGGCGTTGCGCGAGCAACGGGCGACGCTGTCCGACCTGATGCCGCTGCTTCAGGCGCCACAGGTGCCCTTGAGACTGGCGGGACTCGAAGCGTGCCGCGGTCGCGATGATTCAGGCGTCGCCGCGGAAGTCTCCAAACTGGCATCCGATCCGGATCTTCGGGTCCGGGGGTGTCTGGCGGACCTGCTGGCGCAGAAGGCCATTCCTGGGACGCCTTCGGCCTTTGAGGCACTCCTCCGCGACCTGGATGAAGGCGTTCGTTGCCACGCCTGCAAGGCGGTGGCGGGCCAGCCGGCGTTCCGCCCGCGGTTGCTTGAGATGGCCGAGAAGGATGTTCGTTGGGAGATCCGGCAGGGGGCGATTGAAGCGCTCGGGGAGGTTTCGGACGCGGAACATGCGACCCTTCTCCTGAAGCGGGTCGCCGAGGAATTGGACGAGGATGTCCGGCTGGCCGCCGCCGGATTCCTCGAGAAGGCGGCGGCCGAGCCGCAGCGGGCGTGTCTGGCCGGGTGCGCGCTTTCGGATGAGGCGCTGGTCAAGGCCGGGAAGCAGCTGGAGGAACCGAGTGGGCGGCGTTTTCCCGCGTTGAATGCCTGGTTGAAACGGCGGACGGAGGCGGTGGTGGATCTGCCGACACTATCGAGGCTTGGTACGGATTTGACGGCGCAGTTGGAGGCGGGCGGACTTGCCCGGGCCTTCGAGGTGGAGGGGCCGCTCACGGTGTTGCTGGATCGGTTGCGGCGCGATCCGTCGCGGCCCCTGGCGTTGGTGGGCCGGTCGGGGTGCGGGAAGACGGCTCTCGTTCATGAGCTGGTCCGGGTGCTGGCGAAGCCCAAGAACGGAAGCTGGCGGGTGCTTCGGATGACTCCGGCGGATTTCCTCACCGGCACCAAGTACAT
>JBBQIU010000205.1:0-5966 GCA_038325245.1 Verrucomicrobiota bacterium | reverse complement strand
GGATCCCGGTCGCCGCGGGGAGCGGGCGCCAGTCGTTCAAGTACCTCGCGGGAAGAACGTTCTCCAGCCGAACCCAATCCAGATAAAACCAATCCCCGCCCGCATTGCGAATCTCGATCTTCTGCCGGCCCGCAGGCACATCGACGACGAGGTCCTCGTTGTACTCGTTGTTCACCGTGAATCCGCCGTCCTTGTTGGGCAGCGCCCGCCGAAAGATCTCCACCGCGTTCGCCCTTACCGTCAATACGGCGCCTTGGGAGACGGAGTTCAGGTGCACGATCAGTCGGGCGCCTTCCCCGAACCATGCATCGAGCTGGAACGGCACGCGGAGATCCGGATGGGCCGTTCCATGGACGAAGCTGTTCAATCGCTTGGGCGCGTCGCCGGCCGCCGAGGGTTCGGGAATCGCCAATCGTCCCGGCGGCTTGCCTCCCCAGGCTCCATCCAGCGTCAGGGTCAGGGAGAACGGGGACCCGCCCTCCACCTGTGGTCCGACCTCGTCCGGAGCCGGCCCGGCCTCCTGAAAGGTCAGGGCATCCCAACGTCCCCGGGACCACCCCGTAGGGGCCAGCACGTTCGTCAACGCGCGGTAATACGGGTACGCGTTCTCCGAATGGATCGACTCCCACCACCAGGACATCGAGGTTCCCGCGCTACCGCTGGTCACCCCACCCCAGACCAATTGGCGAAACCCGCGTAGAAACGGATCGCTCGCGCGCGACCACCCGCGCCAATCCACTCCGGCTTCTCCCACCAGGACCGGCTTACCGTAACGTGTCCGCATCGACGAGATGACCTCCGTCAACCGACGGGCCGGACCGGCCTCCGAATAGGAATGGTAGATGGCGAAATCCATCGCCGGCAGCTCCCAGATTTCCGGGCGATTGCTCTGGCTGGTCAGGCTGGTCGTCACGAGGTGGCCCCACGGGTCATTGGCCTTAAGCCATTCGCCCTGCGCTCCGTGCCAGGCCGCCACTTCCGCCGCGTTGAGGTGCCGATAAACGTTGTCGATCTCGTTGAAGAACTGCCAGGCGTGCAGGGACGGACTTGCCCCGTACCGCGCCACGAGGTACCGCAATCGTTTTCGGTACAAGTCACGGGCGTCCGCGTCCGTAAAGAAAGCGCGCTGGGACGCGCACGGACCTCCATTCGCCACGTTGTACGGATGCTGGGGCCAGTAGTTGTTCCCGCCCCAATAATCGGGCTCGGTTTCGAACATCCCGTGGTAGTCGAGGCAGAGCAGCAGCAACAACCCATGCTTCTCCGCCAACTCGAACACCTGGTCCAATTGCCACGCTCGATCCTGCCTGTAGTTCAAACGATCGCCTGCACCCGCCTCGATTCCGAACGCCACCGGCCACATCCACAACCGCGCCCACGTCCAACCGCTCGCCGCCATCGCCGGAAACCAGTCGTCGTAATCGTACGTGCCACGCGCCCCATGCCAGCAGACATCCGCCCCCACCAACGCGAGTGGCGCCTTCAAACCCGCCGGCGTCCGCGTCTCGAAGTACTGCCGGTCCGTTGCGACCTGGACAAACCCGCGCACCGGTTCCGTTGCGGCGGCGGTCGCAAAGCGCTCCCGCAGGACCTCCCTCGCCACTTCCCCGTTTTCGCGCGCATGCACGATCACTTCATGCTCGCCCGCAGCGAACGGATAGTACCGCACTCGCCACTCCCCTGCCCCCGTCGACGTCACCACCTCCCTGCCTCCACGCAATTCCCGCCGATGGGGCCTGTACCAGAATGCCGGAACCCGCCGGATGGCCCCACCGGGCTCTCGAAACTCCGCATCCACTGCCATCTCGTCGGGATCAAACGGGTTCGCTGTCGCCGGCAAACCTTCCAGCCGCCACTCGGCCCGGCTGCCCTGCCGCAGTTCCGTCAAGGCCACCCACGTCCCACCAGAAACGCCTTTTCCGGAAAGAACCCACAACGCGAGGAAAACCCATCGGGCAACGCCGAACATCACGTGTCCCAGTTAGCATCACCCGCGCAGTACGACAACTCTTCATCCGCAATCGTTCCGTTCATGGGGGATGGGGACGACCTCGCACGCGTCGAATCCCGCCCTCGCCGAAGCCCTCCTCCTTCTTCGCGAGCTTAGCATCCACGCGCGACACCTGCCCCTTTCCTCACGCGAAGCCGCGAAGGTCGCGAAGGAATTCCTCACGCGCCACAGAATCCAAGTTCCGTCTTCCCTTTCTTCGCGCCTTCGCGCCTTCGCGTGCGCCCTAAACGAATCGTTCTGCGGAGCGCCCCTTCGTAGAGCGCCAACCCTTTTCAAGTCTCAGGATCTCGGTACCCTCGCGCCCCATGACCGCCGTTCCACTTCACCCGAGAGGACTGCCGTGCGCCCTCGTCCGCATCGGCCTCGGGTTCACCCTCAGCCTTGGCCTCCACTTCTCCGCCCGCGCCGCCGAGGACCCGTTCGCCGCCAACGTCCGCACCACCGAGCCCCGGACGCCCGTCGAACAACAGGCCACCTTTCGCGTCCCGGAGGGGTTCCATGTCCAGCTCGTCGCCCAAGAACCCGACATCCATAAGCCGATGAACATCGCGTTCGACGCGGCCGGCCGGCTCTGGGTCACCACCTCCCGCGAGTACCCCAGCCCCGCCCCCGTCGGCCAACCCGGCCGCGACCGCGTCATGATCTTCGAGGACTTCGGTCCCGATGGCCGCGCCCGCAAAGTCACCACGTTCGCCGACGGCCTCAACATCCCGATCGGCGTCTACCCCTTCCGAACCGATACCAAGGGCTGGAAAGCCGTTGTCTGGTCCATCCCCAACATCTGGCTCATGGAGGACACCGACGGCGACGGCAAGGCCGACGTCCGCACCTCCTTGTACGGTCCCTTCGACCACACCCGCGACACCCACGGAAATCAGGCCAGCTTCCGCCGCGGCTTCGATGGATGGCTTTATGCCACGCATGGCTACAACAACGACTCCCGCGTTGCCGGCCGCGACGGCAGCCAGGTCCATTTCAATTCCGGCAACACCTACCGCATCCGCCTCGACGGATCCCGCATCGAGCCCTTCACGCGTGGACAGGTGAACCCCTACGGCCTCGCCTTCGACCCTCGCGGCGACCTCTACTCCAGCGACTGCCACAGCGATCCCATCTACCTCCTACTCCCGGGCGGCTATTACCCCAGCTTCGGCAAACCTCACGACGGCCTCGGCTTCGCCCCAAACATGATGGAGCAGATCCGTGGCTCCACCGCCATCGATGGCATCTCCTATTACGCCGACAACCTCTGGCCCGCCGAATACCACGACAGCGTCTTCATCGGCGACGTCATGACGTCCCGCGTCTACCGCGACCTCGCCGCCGAACGCGGCTCCGGCCGCATCACCCGCGCACGGCCTGATTTTGTCATCAGCGACGACCCCTGGTTCCGCCCAGTCGACACCACGTTCGGACCGGACGGCGCTTTCTACATCGCCGATTTCTACAACCGCATCATCGGACACTACGAAGTCCCCATCAATCACCCGGGTCGCGACCGCGAGCGCGGACGCATCTGGCGCGTCGTTTATGAGGGACAACCCCTCCGTTCCCCCGCCCTCCCCACAACCCTCGACGGGCTCGTCGCCGAACTCGCCTCCCCGAGTCTCCCGCGCCGCCTGCTCGCCACCCAGGAAATCGCCGACCGTTTCGCGGCCTCAGCACAAGAAGCCCTCAGCCACGTCCTCGCCCGCCCCTCCAATGCCTTCCAACAGGTGCAGGCGCTTTGGGTGCTCCGACGCCTCGGACACCTGCCCCTTGCGAACCTCGCCAGGGCCGGAACGGCAAACGATCCCCTGGTACGCATCCACGCCCAGCGCATCGCCTCAGACGTCCTCGCCGAAGCCGCCCGCCAAGGTTCCGAACAGCACGATGGCGATCCGTCTCAGGCAGCCCGGATTCTTGCCTTGAGTGGTCTCCAGGACCCTGTTCCCGCCGTTCAACGCGCCGCCATCGAAGCCCTCGCGCAATTCCCTACAGCCACCCTCCTCCGTCCATTCCTCGACTTCATCCCACAGGTTCCTTCCGGCGATCCCCACCTCCGGTACAGCGCCCGACGCGCCCTCAAGAACCTTCTCGAACGTGACCCCGCACTCTTCGCCTCCCTTCCGGATCGCAGGGAAATCTCCGACGCCGACGTGCAAACGATCCTCGACGTGACGCTCGCCGTGAAGTCCGAGGCCGCCGCCCGCTTCCTCCTGCATCACCGTGCCCGTTTCCCCGCTGACCGCGCTTTCACCCAGGCCGCGCTCGCTCACGCCGCCCGCCACGCGGCCCCTGTCGACCTCGACCGCCTTGTCGCGGCCATCAACCCGGAAGCCACCAACGACCTTGACTTCAACCTCGACGTTTTTCGCTCCCTTCAGCAGGGCTTCGCCCAGCGCGGCGCTCCGCTGACGCCCTCAATCACTCAGTGGAGCTCGATCCTTTCGCGCACCCTGCTCGCGTCCGTCTCCGACTCTTCCCGATGGTCCAACGAACCCCTCGAAGCCGCCCGCAACACGGGCAATCCGTGGGACTTTCAAGATCGAACCTGCTCCGACCAAACCAACGCCCGCCTCCTGTCCTCCCACCCCCGTGGTGAATCCCTCACCGGCACCCTTCGGTCGCGACCCTTCGCCGCTCCAGGACAGCTTATGTTCCACCTCGCCGGCCACGACGGCCCCCCGGACAAACCCACCCAGAAACGGAATGCCGTCCGCCTTCGCGACGCCGAGTCCCTCGCCGTTCTTCGAGAAACGTTCCCTCCCCGAAACGACGTGGCTCAACCGATCCACTGGGACCTCGCGACGCTCCAGGGGAAGTCGGTAATATTCGAAGTGACGGACGCAGACGCGGGCGCCGCGTACGCGTGGATCGCCTTCGGCCGCATCGAACCGTCGTCCCTGGCGCTTCCCACCGTCGCTCCCGCCACGGTCGTCGCCCGTCAGATTGCCGCCGCCGAGATCGCAGGAATCACCGCCGACTCCAGCCTGAATCCCGCCCTCGCAGCCTTGGCCCGGGACCACGCCGGCGCTCCCGCCGCCCGCGCCGCCGCCATGAAGGTCCTCTCCGACTCGCCCCTAGCCCGCGCCGCCGTGGAAGTGATCGCTGACGAATCGCTTCCGTCCCAATGGCGTACCCGGGTTGCCAACGTTCTCTTCGACGAGAAGAGGCCCGGAAGCGAAGAACTTATTGCCGACGTGTGGCGGCTTGCGCCCCATCGCTTCCAGGTCCGGTTCGCCGGACTCGCCTCCGCGACCCCCGACCTGACCGCGGAGATTGTCACCCGCATGTCCGAAGGCCGCGCACCCGCCGGCCTCCTCCAGGATCGCCAGCTCCGGGAAAAACTCAGGAAATCCGCTCGAGAGGACATCCGCGCCACACTCGACCGCATCGCCAACACCCTGCCGAGCGAGGACGAAACCCTTCTCAAACTTCTCAATGATCGCCGGGCCGAATTCAGCCGCGCCGAACCCAATCTGCGTCGCGGTCACGAGACCTTCGTCGCCGCCTGCGCCCCCTGCCATCAGATCAACGGCGAAGGAGGACTCGTCGGGCCCCAACTCACCGGCATCGGCACCCGCGGCGAGGAACGGCTCTGCGAAGATATCCTCGCCCCCAATCGCAACGTCGATCACGCGTTCTGGACCACCGTGCTCGTCCTCAAGGATGGCGAAACCCAGTCCGGTCTGTTCCGCCGCGAGGAGGGCGAATTGGTCGTCCTGGCAAACGCCGCCGGCGCGGAGTTCACCGTTCCAAAATCCGAAATCGCCGAACGCAAAGAGACCAACGTCTCGCTGATGCCTTCCAATTACGGCGAGGCGATTCCCGCGGAAGATTTCGCGCATCTGTTGGCGTATCTGCTCGATCAGCGCGGAACCCCGTAAGCCGTGGTGGACTGCGGACGAAATGGACCGAAATGGGGTGTTGCGGAGTTTTGGAAATAGGTGAAACCTCTACGCGCTTGGCGGAT
>JBBQIU010000204.1:0-5967 GCA_038325245.1 Verrucomicrobiota bacterium | reverse complement strand
GGGCCCAAAACGGGACGCCGTCCTCCTCAACGCAGCCGCGGCCTTGCTCCTCGCAGGCAGGGCCAAAAGCCTCATCGAAGGATGGGACGTCGCTGGCCAACTCCTCGACTCCGGAAACGCCTCGATCAAGCTCGGGGAATTGCAACGTGCAAGCCGCGTAAATCCTTAAGCAGGCAGTGTATACGCAATAGACTAGCCCTGCGAAGACGCCTATTGATGACTTGCAAGAAAAAAGAATTCGACCTAGTTTTCGGCGAGTCAGCGACGTCAATCCACAGTCAACCTTCCTAAACCGTGACCCGTATCTTTCTAATCTTGGCCCACACGCTAACGCGTGCAGGTTTGCGCAACTGTCTGGCAGGGAACACCGACTTGCAGGTTGTCGGCGATGCGCCAGACGCCGCCGGGGGATGGCCCCAGATCACACAATTGCGCCCGGATCTCGTCGTTCTGGATGGCGCCGCACTCAACGCGCTTCATACCAGCGGACGCTTCCCATCAGAGATAGAGAAAACACCTGCGCCGACGCTGGTACTTTTCACGGATAACGAGGCCATGGAGCAGACCGACAGCGCACTTCAGGCTGGCGTACGCGGCTTCATCGATACCGCCACGACACCGGAAGCCCTGATCGCAGCGCTCCGCCGGGTCGCGGCCGGCGAACGCTACGTCTCTCCTGCACTCCTGCCCAAGCTGACCCAGGACGATGGCGTTCCGGAAATGCCCGAGACCAATCCCGAAAGCCTGCTTTCGGCCCGCGAACTCGAGGTTTTCATCCTCACGGCGGGGGGCCTTGAGTCGAAGGAGATTGGTGACCGGTTGGGCATCAGCCCGAGGACGGTGGACGTTCACCGCGCCAATATCCGCCAGAAGCTCGGCCTCAGCGGTGTCCATGAACTCATGCGCTACGCGCTCACGTGGAAGCAAAATCGGGAGCGCACCAATCGCGCCGGCCGCTTCTGCAATGAACGCCGGCCGATGCTTCTCGTGGAGGACGATGAAGTCGACGTCCTGAGTGTCCAGCGAGCCCTGGCCCGTCTCCCCGCTCGCTTCCAGGTCGAGGCCGCACGGAACGGTGAGGAAGCCCTGGCGTGGCTTCGCAATCAAGGAAACGTGCCCCCGTTCATGATCCTTCTGGATATCAACATGCCCCGGATGAACGGGCACGAGTTCCTCGCGGAACTCCGGAAGGACCCCGCCCTTCGCACGCTCCCCGTCGTCGTCCTCACCACGTCACCCCATGAAGCGGACCGTGATCGACTCTACGCCGCGGGTATTACAGCCTACTTCGTCAAGCCGACGACTACCGAGGACTTTTCCGAACTCTTTCGTACGCTGGCCGAGTTCTGGGGCTTTAATTCGCCTCCGCCCTACCCGGCGGGCGAATCGGCACTTCCGGCGGCACGCGAACGGAATCAGGCAGCCTGAACGCCGCACATCCACGGGTCGGTTCGTGTCATCCACCGGGACTGGATAGACAGTCCCGCCTTGATGATCGGATCCCCGTTCGCGCTGACGAGGTTCATGCAAGCGGTTGGAGCGGTTGGAGCGGTTGGAGCGGTTGGAGCGGTTGGCGCGGTTGGCTGGCAGGAGCTTGCCTCTTTTTCGCGGCCTCCTTCCAGTCATCCTTCGCCGCAGCAACTCCTCCCTCAGACGTCCCCCTCCTGAACGCACGGGACGCTCGAAGCGTCTCCCGGGACGCCCTCCCAACCTCGGTCCGGCAAGCCAACCTGGAAGGTGTCGTCACGTTCGCAAGCGCCGAATGGAAAACCTTCTTCCTCCAGGATTCGACCGCGGGGATCTCGTTCTGGAGCGACGCCCTCCCACCCGATCTCGAGGTGGGCGAACAACTCCGGATCCAAGGACTCCTCGCTTCCGGGGGCTTCGCACCCCAACTGCTCGTCACCAACCTCGTCCGCCTCGGTCACGCTCCCCTCCCCCCAGCTCGTCCCGTCCGGCCCGAGGCTCTCAGGCTCGGCGCCGAGGATGCCCAGCGCATCTCCCTCGTCGGTGTCGTCCGTCAGTCGGGCCTCCGCGACGACCACACCCAGTGGGAAATTCATGGTGGGTTCGGCGGTTTGAGCACCATCGTCGCCGGAAGACCGTCGGGCCCTTGGTCCGATGCCACTTGGATCGGTGCCCGTGTCCGCGTTCAGGGTGTCTGCGGCTCGCTCTTCAATTCCCAAGGCCAATTCATCTCCCCGCGCCTCCTGGTCCATCGAATCGAGGAGGTCGAAATCCTGGAGCCCGCACCACCCGATGCCTTCGCGCTGCCCCAGGTCCCGCTCGCCCGTATCCTTGAATTTGATCCCAGCCGGACGCCCCATTCACAAATCCGCGTGGCCGGCGTCGTCACAGCGCACGATTCCACCCGATCCTTCTACATTCAGGCCGAAAACGATGGCCTGCGCGTTGATCTCGCGGGCGACGCCCCACCACCCGTCGGTTCCGAGGTCGAGGCCGTCGGTTTCCCTGAGCCCGGCTTCTCCTCCCCTTATCTCGTGTTTGCGCGATGCCGCACACTTCGGGATGGGAAGAGCCCCGAGCCGCGAACCATCGACCTGAAATCCCTTCATCCCGCCATGGATGGCCTTCTGGTGTCGGTCCAAGGAATCATCGCCGACGCCATTCCGGCGGGCGCCGCGTATCAATTCCGCCTCACGGACTCCGGCGGGACGGACATCGTGGCTCGCCTCGCATCCGCGGGCCGGAAGCCATCCTCACTCGTTCTGGCGCCGGGAAGCCGGCTTCGACTGACGGGTGTCTACGAATTGATCCCGGATCCGGGCATCCGGGACGCAGGGCACGGGATGATCCTGCGGGACTGGAATGACGTGGCGATCGTTCATCCCGGACCATGGTGGAACGTCCAACGAGCCACCCTCACCGCATCGCTTCTGGGCCTCCTTGTCACGCTCGGACTCACCTGGTCCACCACACTTCGCCGTCGGCTCGATGCCCAGCGGAAGCTCCTCGAAGACCAACTCGCCCACCGCCTGTCCCTCGAACGACGGCACCGCGAACTCACCGAAGGGGCCCCAGACGCCATCTATACCCTCGATACCCATGGACGCATCCTCTCCGCCAATCCCGCCGCCGCTACGCTCACCGGCCGCAGCGAAGCCGAGCTTCGCACAATGTCCATCCTCGAAATCGTCGCCCCCGATGAGATCGAGCGCGTTCGATCCCGCGTCCAGAACCGGTTCCTCTCGGGCGGTGAGGCCGAACCGTTCGAGGTCGACATCATCACCACTCAAGGTCACCGCCGCACCCTCGACGTCGCGTCTCGCATCCTCAGGGCACCTGACGCTCCGCCCATGCTCGAAGGCGTCGCGCGCGATGTGACGGTTCGACGCCGTGCCCAGGAGGCCATCAAGGCCCTTCTGGCCACCACCGCGCTCGCCGGCGGCAATGAGCTGTTTCAGATCATCGTCCGCCGTCTCGCTGAAGCGCTCCGCGTCGAATTCGCATTCATCGGCATTCTCGAGGAAGGCTCCGCCTCCCGAATCCGAACGCTCGCCGTCTGGAAAGAGGGACACCCCAGCGAGAATTTCGCCTATCCAATCATGGGCAGCCCTTGCGCCGATGTTCTCGGGAACTCGATGTGTGTCCACTCCAGGGACGTGCGCGGGTCGTTCCCAGAAAGCAGTTACCTCGCGGATCTTTCCGCCGAAGCCTACGTCGGGCTTCCCCTATGGGACGCCGATGGCAAACCCCTGGGACTTCTTGGAATCGCCAGCATCGAGCCTTTCGATCCCGATACCGCGCAAGTCGACATGCTCCGGATCCTCGCCGCCCGGACCGGCGCCGAAATCGACCGCCTGCGCGCGACCCGAGCTCTTCAGGATAGCGAGGAACGCTTCCGCGAACTCGCCGAACAGACCCGCGACGTCCTTTGGATTGCGGACCTCCCTGCCCGACGGTTGGCGTACCTCAGCCCCTCTTTCTCAAGGGTCTGCCAGGATCCCGTCGAACTCGTCCGTCAAAGTCCGCGCCGACTCCTGCGCCTGATCCCGCGTGAAGATCGTTCCCGGGTCCTTGCCGCCCTTCGAAAAGCCCTGCTCGAACCGAGTGGACGCTACACCACCGAGTATCGCATCCGGCGGGCCGACGGAACATTCGGATGGATCCTCGATGAGGGGGTCGTCATCCGGAACGCCGAAGGGCATCCCTACCGACTCAGCGGCGTCGCCCGCGACATCACCACCCGGAAAGAAGCCGAACTGGCCCTCGCCGCCGAACGCGCCCGGTTCCGGGAACTCTTCGAAAACTCCCCGGACTCGATCTTCGTTGAAAGCCTGGACGGCATCGTTCTTGACGTGAACCAGGCCGCCTGTCGCCTCCACGCCCTGTCCCGTGAACAACTCACCGGCCGGCACATCAGCGAACTTGTGCCGATGGAACGTCGGGACGAAGTCCTCGCCGGCTTCACCCGCCTGACAGCCGGCGAGGTGACTCGCATCGAAGGATGGAGCCTACGAAGCGACGGCACGGAGGTTCCCGTCGAACTCCACGCGAGCCGGCTCCGACACGAGGGCCAGGATGCCCTGCTCGTTCACGCCCGTGACATCAGTTTCCGCCGGGAAGCCCAGGAACTGCTCGACGGCCAGAAGCAAATCCTCGAATGGATCGCCACCGGACGCCCCATCGAAAGCATCCTCGAGGAACTCCTCCGCGTCACCCAGGCCCGCTGGCGCACCGCACGTTGCGGCATCCACTGGCTCCCCTCGCCCGGCGATCTCAGGCTCCGCGTCGTCTCTCCCAGTTCCGGACCTGGCACCGCCGTCCTCCTTGATGAACTCGGCCGGAACGACGGACCCATCCGCCGCATCCTCGCGGAAGCCGATCTCCGGACCACCCAGCTCGGGGTCACCCGCCCGTGCGGCACAATCCGCGTCCAGCTACAGGGCAGCTCCGGCCTCCGTACCACCCTCATTGAACCGATGCTGGAATCCGATGGACGCCCCCTCGGAGCCGTCACCGCCATCCTCCCCGACGACGCTGAACCCACCGCCGAAAATCTCGATATCCTTCGACTCGCCGGATCCCTGGGTGGGGTAGCCCTTCAACGCCATAGGTCCGACACCGCCCTCCGCGAAGGCTCAGACCGCCTTCGCATCGCGAACTCCGCCCTCCTCTCCCTCGCGAGCAGCGACTCCGTTGCCAATGGCGACCTCGGCCGCGCCCTGCACGAGATCACCGAAGCCGCCGCCCACGGCCTGGGCGTCCTCCGAGCCAACGTCTGGCTCCTCGACGATGACGAAACCCTGCTTCGCTGCGCCCATGCCTTCGGCGAGTCCCCCGGCGTCAGCACCTTTCCGTCCCATATCCGCACGGCCGATTTCCCAAACTACTTCGAAGCCCTCAACCGGGAGCGCTTCGTTTCGGTGGCACGCGTCGAGAGCGATCCCCGGACCCTGGAGCTTTACCATGCCTACCTCGGACCCCGCGGCATCACCTCCACCCTCGATGCCGGCATCCGACTCGGCGGTCGCCTCGTCGGAATCCTATGCCATGAGCACGAGGGCGCCCCCAGGAACTGGAGCCACGAGGAGGAACTCTTCGCAGGCTCCCTCGCCGACCTGGTCGCCCAAACCCTCCAGGCCAGCCAGCGCCGCGCCGTCGAAGAAGCCCTCAGCCAAAGCGAGGAGGCCTATCGCTCCGTCGTCAGCGTCCTCGCGGAAGGCGTCATGCTCGTCGCTCGCGACGGCACCTTCGCCACCTTCAATGACAGCGCCTCCCGAATCCTCGGCTACTCCAATGAATACCTGAAAACCCACCGTCTCGACGAGGTCTCCTGGGAGACCGTCCGCGCCGATGGCTCCAGGCTGCCCATCCACGATTATCCCCTCAGCATCACCTTCCGCACGGGCCAGCCCGTCAACGATTCCGTCATGGGTTTGCGCCGCACCGACGGCAACTGGATCTGGCTCTCAATCAACACCCGCCCCTTCGATCGCGAGCCCG
>JBBQIU010000203.1:0-5984 GCA_038325245.1 Verrucomicrobiota bacterium | reverse complement strand
ACTTTGTCGCTCGATCTGAATTTTCCAGGACTGGGAGGGGCCTGGCGCGGGATGGAATTCTCGGCGCTGACGCCGGGCGGTTCGGGTTATAGGGCGTCCGCGATTTCTGCGTCCGATGGGCGTATCGCGGTGGCCGACTTCGCGTTGCAGGATGCAACGTTCAATCCGCTCGCGAGCCTCCCGATCAGCGGCGAGTTGGTCCTGGCACAGTCGTGGATTTCAGAGATGGGGTTCATTCCGGGAGAGGATGGGGGCACACCGATCTCCTACGTCTGGAATGTGAACCAATCGGTGGGCGCGGGATTCGGGATGTTTGGCACGCTGGAGGCGTTTGTGGTGCCGGAACCTTCGGTCGGCAGGTTGCTGATTCTGGGGATGATACTGGGAGGACGGGCGTGGGTTTCTTCGCGGAAAGATGACCGGGGTTGATGGTGCAGGTAATTCTGGTCAGAAAGTAGCCAGGGTGGGCAAAAACAGCCGGATGCCGGGAAAGGACTTGGCGGTCAATGTGCGAGAACGGACACGCAGGCGGGGTTAACCCCCGGCGGTCGGGTTTGGCACGCATGATGCTTGTCGTAGAGCATGTGGAGAACATCGCATCAAGTCGTAGCGGTGAAGATTACGTCAACCGTCCCTGCCTTCCTTGCGGGGACACCCGGCCCATCCTACTCCTGCCTGAACGCGCCATTTGGTTGATGGCGCACTTCAAAACTGACTGTTGAAAAAGGTCCCGGCGGTCCGCGAGTGCGGGCCGCCGGCTTCTGTTTCGCCCGAACCGCCCTTCCGCGACAACGTCTGCTCGCACTCACTCTCGGGTGGTGCCGACATCGGGACCCGCTGAATGCAGCAGGAGCGGTGTCCTCGGTCGTGCGTCCCAGATGCGGATGTATCCGGAGGCATCGCCGGAAGCGAGATGTGTTCCGTCCGGACTCACCGACAGCGCCTGAATCCAATCGTCGTGGGCGGCCCACTCGGCGAGGAGGACGTCACTGGACCCATCCAATCGACGCAGTCGTCCATCCGTGCATGCCGAGAAGAGCGATGCGCCGTCAGAGGCCCAAGCGAGGGCCAGGATCGGACCCGGATGCCCGCGGACAATGCGCACCATGCGGCCGAGTCCCGGCTGCCAGATTCGAACGGTCCGATCCTCCCCGCCCGACGCGCACACGGCGGGGCTGTGGGCGTGGGCGCCCTCGGGCCAGGGGCGGAAGGCGACCGCGAGAAGAGGTTCCGTATGATGTGAAAAAGTCCGGATCAACCGGCCATCAACGGGGGACCATACCTTGAGGGATCGATCGGCGCTCGCCGTGGTGAGGGTTGCGTTGGCGGGGTCCCAGGCGACGGCGAGAATTGGGGCGGCGTGGCCTTCGAGTTTCAGGCTGGGTTGTGCGTTATTCGGGGAGTCGGCCACGGCGTCGGTCATTGGGACGGTCCGGACCTGGGCGATGTGATTAGCACTGCCTACGACGAGACGATCCCCGGCTGGACTGAAGGCGATTCCGGTGGCCAGGTCCGAGGGAAGCTCCCAACGCGTGACGAGCCTGCCTTCGGGCCAGCGAAAGAGAAGGACGTCGCCGCGGGCCCCCGGGGTGCCTCCTGCGACGGCCAGGTGACGGCCCTTGGAATCGAAGGCCAGCGCCATGATCTTCGGAATCGGGCACTCCCACACGCGCAGGACCGTGGCCTTCGTGGGGGAACGGACTTCTACGGACCGAAACCCTGCGCTGACGAGCGCGGCGCCGTCGGGGCTGAAGGCGAGGGACGTGATGGGGGCGGCGGGGGAGGGTGGTGGGGGGAAAAGGAGAAGGTGAACGAGGAGGGAGACGAATCCGAATGGAACAGGTTTGCCGAGAGCGCGGACATACCTGTTCGCGGGGCGAGCCGCTGGAGTCAGGTGCCATTTGGATCGAACCCCAGAGGGGCGAAAGCAGCGGGGGGGGTCATGGGTCGCACCATCTACGGGACCCGCGCTAGGTGAGTTCGTGGATGAAGGCGCCGTCGGCGAGGATCTTCATCGGGCGGCCGTCGGGGGTGACGAGTTCGCGCGATGGATCGATGCCGAGCAATTGAAGGATGGTGGACGCGAGGTCAGGGGGAGTGACGGGACGTTCCACAGGGAATTCCCCGAAGGAATTGGTCGCTCCGATGACGCGTCCCCCTTGGACACCGCCGCCGGCGAGGCATGCGAACCCAGCGCGAGGCCAGTGATCGCGGCCTCCGGCCGCATTGAGTTTTGGGGTGCGCCCGAACTCACCCATGAGAAGGACGAGCGTTTTCCCGAGGAGCCCGCGATGGCGAAGGTCCTCGACGAGCGCGGAGTAGGCGCGATCGAGGCTGGGGAGTTTGCCGCTTCCCGGGAACCGCGAGTCGGGCAGTTCCCGGGCGATCTGCTGGTGGGTGTCCCAGCCGGTATCGATGACAGAGACAAACTTCGATCCGGCCTCGATCAGTCTCCTGGCAAGGAGGCATCCGGTCCCGAGGCGTGACGGGCCGTACCGTTCGCGGACGGATGGGGGTTCCTGAGCCAGGGCAAAGGCGTTCTTGGCTTCCGGTGAGGCGATCAGTCGGTACGCCTGTTCGTAGAAGGCGTCGCGGTCCCGCGTGGCCGGTCCTTCCTCCACCGCGCGGGACAGGGAATCCATCCTGGCGAGCATGGCCCGCCGATGTTCGGTTCGGTCAAAGCTGACGCCGGGAGGGGGTTGGAGATCTGGCACGCTGGAGGGGTCCTTTCCCACGTTGAACGCGGAGTACGCGGCAGGGAGGTAGCCGGACCGGGCGGCGTTGGAATCGCCGCCGACGCCGTCATTGGGGATGGCGACGTACGGGGGCAGGGGTGAATCCGAACGGCGCAGACGGGCGACAATGCTCCCGAGGCTGGGGTATTCCAGGGAGGGCGTCGGGCGATGACCCGTGAGCAGGAAACGGGTGCCGGTGTCGTGATTTCCAAGCTCGTGGGTGACAGACCGGATGAGGGCGATTTCGCGCATGAGCGCGGCGGTGCGGGGCAGATGTTCGCAGATGCGAAGTCCCGGAATCGCGGTGGGGATGTCCTTGAAAGGGCTTCGTACTTCGGAGGGCGCATCTGGTTTCACGTCGAAGGTGTCGAGGTGACTGGGTCCGCCATCGAGCCAGATGAGAATGCAGGCCTCGGCCGCGGCGCCCTTCGTTGCGGGCGGGAGCCCGGTTTGGGCGCGGAGTCGCAACAATCCGGCGAGGCTGAGGCCGAGGGGTGCGAGGGTGCCGAGGTGAAGGAAATCGCGCCGCGAAACGCCGTCGCAACGTGGGAGACCGCCGGGGCGTGAGGGTGGGTGATCGGGGGAGGTCATCAGTGGTTGAAGCCGAATTCGCGGCTGTTGAGGAGGGCCCAGAAAAGGTCCTGGATCGCTTCGCGCCGGTCGGGTGCGCGCGCCAGGAGCGATTCCCACGCCGCACTTTCCTCATCGGACGGGGGGCGGGTCAGGGTGCGAAGGTAGAGTTCCTCGAGGATCTCCGGAATCGGCGCGTTCGAGTCATGCAGGTGCGCGACGATTCCGGCATTGAGCTTGTCGTGAAGGGTGGAGCCATTGACGAGGTGCAGGGCTTTCGCGAGACCTCCGCCCTGGCCCGAGGGGACACACGGCCCCACCCGATCGCAACGGCCCAGAACTTCGAGGGCGGCGGACGGCACCTGGGGACCGACGAGTTGCACAGCGCGAATGTCGTCGGGTTGTCCTTCGAACCGGTGCGGGACGCCGGTGGCCTGGACAATCGCATCGAGGAACACCTGCGCCGGGAGTTCCCGTAGATAGGCGTGGGAGAACAAGCGGTCGTCGAGGCGGTTCGAGGGCGTGGTGGTGGAGGCCAATTGGTAGGTGTGGGATGTGGCGATGGTCCGGATGAGATGGCGCAGGTCAAATCGATGCCCGGCAAAATCATGGGCCAGGGCGTCGAGGAGGGCGGGATGGGTGGCGGGGTTGGTGGGGCGCAGGTCGTCCACCGGTTCCACAAGACCGCGGCCGAAGAAGTGCTTCCAGACGCGATTGACGAGGGATCGTGCGAAAAGGGGATTGTCCGGAGAAGTCAACCAGGCCGCGACTTCGGCGCGTCGATCGAACTCTCCCACCTTCGCTTCGCTATGGAGGGAGGAACCCTCACCCGGTTCCGCTATCGCGGAACCACCCTCTCCCACCTTCGCTTCGCTGCGGAGGGGGGGACCCTCACCCGGTTCCGCTATTGCGGAACCACCCTCTCCCACCTTCGCTTCGCTTCGGAGGGAGAGGGACGTGGGAATGGGGGAGGCGTGAGAGGGGCGCGGTGCGCCCAGGGGCTTCGGTGTGACGGGAAACCCGGACTTGGGATGATCGACTTCGCCGCGCTGGCGCACCTGGATTCGGTCGCCGTCGCGACCGACCCGCGCGAAGTAGGCGGCGAACTGGTGATAGTCCTCCTGTGTCCAACGGTCATTGGGATGGGCGTGGCAGCGGGCACAGGCAATGCGCGTGCCCAGGAACATCCTGCCTACGTGTTCCGACAAATCCCGTGGATCGTTGCTCAGGGTGAAGAAATTCGCGGGTCCCACGGTTTTGGTGTCGCCCTCCGCGGTGAGAAGATCACGGACGAGTTGGTCCATGGGCGTGTTCCGGTCGACCTGGTCTCGGAGCCAGGCGTGGTACTGCCGGGAGGCGGGGTCGTCGGAACCTTTTCCCCCGAGGAGAAGCAGGTCGGCGAGTTGCAGGGTCCAGTAATCGACGAACTCCGGACGGGCGATCAGGTTCCCTATCAAACCTGCGCGGCGCTCCGGTGATCCCGGTTCATCGGCCCAGGCCCGGGCTTCGGCAGGCGTGGGCAGGCGCCCCGTCAGATCGAGGGTCAACCGCCGCAGAAAATCCGGGTCGGCACTCAACGGGGACGGATCGAGTCCCAGGCGGGCGAGTTCGGTCCGGATGCGGGTGTCGATGAAGTTTCGGATCGTGAAATCGGCGCTTGTCGTGCTGGTGGCGTAGGGAATGGCGATGCGGGCGGCGGCGACCTGGCCCGCGTAACGGACCATGATGCTGGTGAGGCCGCGCCCGCGTGACGTGATGGCGCCGTTCCTGGATACGTCGGCGATGGCTTCATCATTTGAGGTGTAGAGCGCGAGTCGCGTGACGTCCTGGTGGGAGCCGTCCGAAAGCCTGGCAGTGACCCGCAGCGATACCGTGTCCGGCGGGTCGGGCAGGAGGATGTCGTTGGGCGCGACGTCGATCCCGGAGACGTGGAGATCCTCGGGCCCGTGCGGGGCGCCGGACGCGATCCAGGCGAGGACCACCTGGTAATCGTCGGAATCGCGAGGCAGGCGGCGTCCGCCCTCGTGATCGAGTTGGCGCGCCGGCTTTTGGAGGAAGAGGCTCTCCTCCGGGCGATCGTAGTCGACACGTCGCCCCGCCCGTTCGCGGGTGATGCGCAGGAAATCTTCGTCGGGATCGTAGCCGAACAGACTGAGTTTGAACCCGCCCTGTCCGGTGGCGGCGCCGTGGCAGCCGCCTGAATTGCAGCCGGCCTTGGTCAGGATGGGAAGGATGCTGGTGCGGAAGGGAGCGGGTTCGGCCTGGGCTGGGGTGAAGAGGAGGCTGAAGAGGAGGAGGATGGCAGACGGGACGCCTGAGGCGAAGGGATGGTTGACGGGAAGCCCCATCACTTTACGGGCTTCTGGAGTTGGTCCAGGAATTCACGGCCGATCTTGCGGGAGTATTCGTTTCCGTAGCGACCCCCGAAGTGAAGCACGCGCGTCCAGCCGTCGGCGGCCTGCTTTTCGAGGTCCGACTGACCGTGAATATGGGCCTTCACATCGGCCAGAATCTGGTCGGTGGTTGCCACGTCGTTTGTGGACCGTATGAACCTTCGAAGCAGGGATTGGAGTGGGCCGTCGGTTGGAACCGCGCCGGGGAAGGGGTCCTTGGCGGACGCGTCGGCGTTGGGGCGGCGCATGGCTTCGTTGCCGCGTCGGGCGCCGGCCCGGTCCATCG
>JBBQIU010000202.1:0-5984 GCA_038325245.1 Verrucomicrobiota bacterium | reverse complement strand
TCACGCCGAAGTTGGCCTTTGTCCCTGCATCCGCCTGACCGTCCGGACCCAGCGACCAGATAATCACCGGGGCGCGCACTTCCCAGACGGACGGATCGTCCGCGGCCTGGGCGAGGCCGTTGAAGCCCCTCGTGCCGGATTCCTGGGAGACCGATGCCCTCCGGTAGAATCCGTCCCGGCACAGGTTGTCGTAGTTCAGGTCGATCGTGATGATGTACGGCGCACCCCACGGATCGCGGTACAACAGGTCCGTTCCCAGGCCGGGCCCGACATTGGCAGAATTGAACTTGGCATTGATGAAGGCGTTCTTCTGGGGGTTCTGGGAGTGATTCTCGTTCACGGTCAAGGCGCCGGTGTCGGGACGTTTCTCGACGTCGAGAAGGATGGCCATCAGCTCCGCATTGGAGACCTGCAGCCCGCCCAGGTTGCCAATCCCAGGGAATGCATTCCCCTTTCGATCGCTCAAATTCGGACGCTGGTCGATGGGCGCCCCGTCGTGGAGGGTCCCGTAGGTGAAGTCCGGCGATCCGGCCTGTGTTCCGCTTTCGCGCACCAACCGGCTGGATGGCAGTCGTCCGTAGGTGGCCTGGTACTGTTGGATGGCGCCCCGGATGGAATCCATTTCCACGCGGCACTTGGCAATCTGCGCCTTCTTCTTCGCGCCGCTCAGGGCGGGAAGGAGCATGGACGCCAGGATGCCGATGATGGCAATGACGACCAGGAGCTCGATGAGCGTGAACCCACGTTGGGGAGACCGGCTGCGGAGATCGGTTTTCATGGGTTTATCGGCGTGGGCGTGGGCGTGTACGTAAGCGTTGGGAACGCGAAGGTTGCGAAAGTCGCTTGCGGGTTGTCACTGCCATTTTCGGGGGTCGCGCCTGGGCTCCCAGGGAGCGGGCGCCGCCACGGCCCGCGACGCGGGAAAGTGCGGACGGCTCTGTCGCGGATGACGCATCGCCAATGGCGATGGTCCAACTCCGTTCATACCAACGGACCGGTATCGTGCGGTCATCTCCAGTTGGATGCCTCGTGGGACGCATAGGATCTACCAGTTCTTGAACACCCGTTTCTCGCTGCCGACCCAGACCTCGGCCCAGAGATCAAAGCTGCCGGCATTGTTGGTTGCGGACGTCGAAACATACCTCCAGGGATTCGTTCGGCTCTTTTCGCCGTAGGGCTGCAGCGGCGGCGCATCCGCGGCATTCAGGGGCCAGTCGAACGGGGTCACCAAGAGATCGACGTTCGCGCCATTCACGACGACCCGCTTCACCGCCGACGCCTTCGGATCCAGATAGGTGCCGGCCGGCTCGGACGGATCGACCGAAGCATTGAGGAATCCGCCCCTTCCAAAGACCGCCTTGACGACGTCTGGATCGATGGATTCGTTGCCCCCCTTCACCCGGAACGCGCCATTCACGACATCGAGTCCGCGCAACTCGTAAAACAACTGGTTCACGACCGGATTCACCTTGTTCGGGGAGCCGTCTGGAAGGGCGTGGTCCGGAGGGAACGCATTCCGATCGGCCTTGTAGGCCTCGATCGCCGTCTGGATCTGCTGGAGTTCCGCGTTCCCGCGTGAATTCACCCGCGCATTCCGCGCCGCGGCCGTCAGACCCATGGTGATGCCCGCGAGGACCGCGATAATGGCGATCACGGTCAGCAACTCGATCAGCGTGAATCCTATGCGGTCCGCCCGGGGAGAACCGATCTCGCGTCCTGCCTTGGAATGAAAAGGTCTCATGCGGTCCATATCAGGTTTGGCGGCTTCGGAGTTCCTCTTCCATCCGCTCGCTCAGCCACTGTTTGATCATGCTTTGGTAATTCAGATATCGGGACCGCGCCAAGCGCTTGATTCGCGCCAACATCCGCGGGTCCATTCTCAGGCTGATCGTCACTGAATCGCCCGTGTCGTTCCCCGCGGCGACGGCCGACTCCATCAGGCGCAGATCGATCCGGTTCGCCTCCCAGAAAGAGGCCTCCGCCTCTTCCCGATCGAACAACGGAACATCTTCCCAGGACGTGATCGGGTTCATGATTTCCTCCCCAGGCCATCCCGGGACATCCCGAATGTCGCGGCCGCGGCGGCGGCGGCAACGGTTACGGCTTCAGGGCCTGGCTCACCTTCCGCTCGTAGAAGAACGCATCCTCGGGCTCGAACGGACGCGCCAGAATCACGCGAACCATCCGACCATTCGTCCGGTAGATGGTGAAAACACCCTTGCCGGCCACCGTCCGCCCCAAACTGAAATACCGCGCCTGCGTCGTGTACCGGGCTGAATCGGGCAGGAGTTTGACCGCGAACGGATCCTCGAACGACTCCTCGACATCCTGTTGCGTCAAAGAACCGCCGAACTGGAACGGTGGATTGGACCAGTCGAACTCCATCAAGCCGGGGATATGTATGGCAATCGGCCATGCAATGTAATGACTTTGTATTTACATGGAGGCCTGCCGATGGTCAAGGAACGATTTCCTAATAATAAAAATCGGCCCCAGGCATGATCGCCGGGGGCCGATGGGAGATTCGTCATTGAGGGCGGGAGCGGGGCCTAGTCGCCGCCGTCGCCAGCGCCCGGGGTATCGCCGACACCTTCGATCAACTTGATCAGGGGGAGGAAGAGGGCGATGACGATGCTGCCGACGATCACGGCCAGGAACACGATCATGATCGGTTCGAGCAGCGACGTCATGGCGGAGACGGCGTTGTCCACCTCGTCGTCGAAGGTATCCGCGATCTTCATCAACATCTCGGGGAGCGCGCCGGTCTGCTCCCCGACGTCCACCATGGATATCACCATGGGCGGGAACACGTTGGCCTGCTCGAGCGGCGACGTGATCGTTTCACCCTCCTTGACGCTCTCATGCACCTTGGTCACGGCATTACCGACGACCACATTGCCGGCGGTTTCCTTGACGATGGTGAGCGCCTGGAGGATGGGGACGCCGGAACTGACGAGTGTTCCCAGCGTTCGGGCGAAGCGCGAGATGGCGACCTTGGTGAAGACTGGTCCCAGCACGGGCATCTTCAGCTTCATTTTGTCGATGACCCGGCGCCCGAGCTTGGTCTTGGAGAAGATCTTGAACACGATAACCAGCACGACGAGACCGACAATAACGGGCCCGGGAAGGGGAATGCCTCCGGCCCAATCCGGAAACACGATCGTGTAGTTTTTGAGGGTTTCGCTGATCTGAAGCACGAACTCCGTAAATCCCGGCAGCGCTGCGCCGTCCATCATGTCCCCGAAGATCGCCTTGAACTTTGGAACGACGAAAATCATCAGGACCGCGAGAATGATGACGGCGACGGTCATGACGGCCACCGGATAGAACATGGCGGCGATCACCTTGCCCTTGATCTTCTGGGCCTTCTCCATGAACTCGGCCAACCGGTTCAGCACGACCTCGAGCACGCCACCCAGTTCACCTGCCTTGACCATGGAAACGAAGAGGCGATTGAAGATCTTGGGGTGCTGGGAGAGGGCCTCGGAGAATGTCGAGCCTCCTTCAATCGCCATGCCCAGTTGGCCGAGGGTGTCCTTGAGGACGGGGTTCTTTTCCTGCTTCGCGAGCACCCGGAGGCCGCGCAGCAACGGCAATCCCGCATCGACGAGCGTGGCCAGTTGGCGCGTGAAGGTGGTCAACTGCTTGGTCTTCACCCCGCCGAAGCCCGGGATCTGGATGTTGATCGACCTCTTCGCAAGCCCTCCACGGGAGGGTGCCTTGGAGAGCTTCTTCCCCTTCTCCTTGGGCTTTTCCGCCTCGACCACCTTGGTCGGGAAATAGCCCATCTCCTTGAGGCGGCTGATGGCCTCGTTTTGACTCCCGACTTCGAGGATCCCCTTGGTCTCCTTGCCACGGGAATCCATGGCAACGTAGTTGAACTTGGGCATGGAAAACCTCCGTTAGGTGTATTTCAGAACCTCTTCAATGGTGGTGGTGCCGTCGAAAATACCGCGGAGCCCATCCTCCCGCAAGGCTACCATTCCCATCTCCGTGGCTTTTTGTCGGATCACAATCGTGGGTGCGCGCTCGATGATCAACTGCCGGACCGCCTCGTTGACGACGAGCATCTCGTAGATTCCCTTCCGACCCTTGTACCCGGTGTCGTTGCACGTGCCGCATCCGCGGCCGTAGTAAAACACCTTGTCGCCCAGATCGTGGGGCGAGAGATGAAGGAGGGAAAGCTGGGTGTCCGTGGGTTCGAAAGAGGTCTTGCAGCCCTTGCAGATCGTCCGAACCAGGCGCTGGGCCAGCACGCACTGAAGGGTCGAGGCCACGAGGAAGGGTTCGACACCCATGTCGACGAGACGGGTGACGGCACCGGGGGCGTCGTTGGTGTGCAGGGTCGTCAGCACCAGGTGACCCGTCAGCGACGCCTGGATCGCGATTTGCGAGGTCTCCAGGTCACGCATTTCCCCGACCATGATGATGTCGGGGTCTTGACGGAGGAAGGACCGCAAGGCCTTGCCGAATGTCATGCCGACGGCGTCATTGATCGCGACCTGCATGATGCCCTCGATGTCGTATTCGACCGGGTCCTCCGCCGTCAGGAGCTTGGAGTCGATCGTGTTCACCAGGCGCAGGCAGGAGTAGAGCGTCGTCGTCTTGCCGGAACCGGTGGGGCCGGTGACGATCACGATCCCATTGGGTTGCTGCACCGCCTCGGTGACGTAGTCATAGATGTACTTCGGGAATCCAAGCGCTTCGATCTCCAGCTTGGTTGCCGACCGGTCCAGCACGCGCAACACCACCGACTCGCCGAACTGCGTCGGTAGCGTCGAGATACGCAGATCGATCGGACGCCCGACAATGTTCATCGAGATGCGGCCGTCCTGGGGCAACCGGCGCTCGGAGATGTCCAGGTTCGCCATGACCTTCAGGCGGGAGGCCACGGGAAGGGAAAGGTGCTTGGGCGGGGGCGCCATCTCGTAAAGGGCGCCGTCGACGCGGTACCGGATCTTGAACTCGGTCTCGAACGGTTCGAAGTGGATGTCGCTGGCGCGATCCTGAATGGCCTGGGCGATGACCAGGTTCACGAACTTGACGATGGGAACCTCGTTTGCGAGGTCGGCGAGATCGTGCGAACCACCGCTGGCGGCGGCCTCGTTGGCCTCCCGTTCTATATCCGTATCCGCCCCGAGTTCCTTGAGCAGCTCGGCCATGGTGTCGCCGGACCCGGCTCCCCCGAAGTGCTTATCGATGGCCTGCTGGATGGCCTTGGGATCGGCGACCACCGGCACCAGTTCGTAGCTGATCGAGAAACCCAGCTCGTCGAGGGCGGCGGGGTTCAGGGGATCGGCAAGGGCGATCTGGAGCGTGTTGCCGCTCAGGGCATAGGGCAGGCACTGATACGTCTTGGCCACCGACTGGGATACGGCCTTCAGGAGGGTCTCGTCCGGCTGCCAGTTCCGCAGGTCCACCACTTCCGTGCCCAGGTGATCCGCCATGACCTGGAGCTGGGAATCGACGTCCAGAATTCCGAAGTCTGCGAGCGCTTCGGACACCGACTTGCCACTGCGCTTCATCTCCTGCTGGACCTCCTCGTACTGGAGGTCGTCCAGAAGTCCGCGTTCCTTGATGAGGGCGAGCAGCGGGTTCGAAACGGGATCTGACATAATCGTTTAACGCGAAACCGCTGCCGCCGCCCTGGCCGCCTCCAATTCCTGGAGTTTCTGGATGATCGTCGCGGGATCCTGGGCCTTGGTGATCACCTCCTCGCGGGCGATCATGCCTTGCTGGTACTTGTCCAGCAGGAACCCGTCGAGCGTCACCATGCCGTACTTTGCCCCCGTCTGGATGTCCGAGTTGATGCGGAAGGTCTTGTTGTCGCGGATGAGCGCCGCGATGGACGGTGTATTCACCATGATCTCGAAGACCGCGACGCGACCAGGCTTGTCGTGCCGTGGCAGAAGCAACTGGGAGATCACGGCCTGTAGGACCGTCGAAAGCTGGATACGGATCATCTCCTGCTGGTTGGTCGGGAA
>JBBQIU010000201.1:0-5993 GCA_038325245.1 Verrucomicrobiota bacterium | reverse complement strand
CCTTTCGATCCGCGGAATCTTCCGCCCTCAGCCCGAAATGGTCTCCGCGGTCCATGGTCGGGCCGAGGTGGTCAATGTCCGGGGACGACTCGTTCCCCTTCTTCGTCTGCGCGAGTTCTTCGGCTCCCTGCCCGCCGACCGCGGGGCGTGCGACGGAATCGTCATCGTCGTTCAGGCGGGCATCAGCCAGCGCTGCCTCCTCGTCGACGCCACCCTCCATATCCAGGAAGTCGTCATCAAGAGCCTCAACGACATGATGATTCTCAAGAATCGCGCCCTCGCCGGCGCCGCCATTCTCGGCGACGGCCGCGTCGGTCTCATTCTGGACGTGAATGCCCTCGTGCAACTCGAAGACAACGGGTTGTCCGTGGCCGCCTAGCGAAATTTCACACGCATTACTACGAGCCGTTAAGAAACCCTCCGCAATGACGATAGTAAGTGGGTAGCGCCCGCAAGTCACTCCGCAGGGACCGCCGAATTCCGATCTCCTCGAAGTCATGGCCCTCCCCCCGACATCACTCGTCGGGCGCCATCAACCAGACAATTCCCAAGGACCATGAGTCATCCTACCGCCTCTCCCACCTCCCAAAAGGCCGCCTCCCTCGCCGGCAAGTACCTCACCTTCGTCCTGGGCGACGAGTCGTACGGCATTGCCGTGCTCAAAATCCGCGAGATCATCCGCCTTCCCGACATCACCATGGTGCCGCAAATGCCCGCCCACATCCGGGGCGTCATTAATCTCCGAGGCAAGATCATCCCCGTCGTCGATCTGCGTGCGCGCTTCGGTCTCGCTCAGGCTGCCGCCACCGACCGCACCTGCGTCATCGTGATGCAGGTCGCCACCTCATCCGGGAACTCCGTCCCCATGGGACTTGTCGTGGATGACGTCGAAGAGGTCATCAACCTCACCGCCGATGACATCCAGGAAACGCCGGACTTCGGCAGCCAGGTCGTCACCGATTACCTGCTCGGCATGGCGAAGATCAAGGGCGTCGTGAAGACCCTCCTGGACTTTGATCGTGTCGTCACCGACATCCCCACCCTCGACACGTCGCACCTCGCCGCCATTCGTTGAAGGACCGCCCTTTCCCTCGCCCACTTGAAGTGACCCGACCCGCAACGCCGCCCCTCCCATCGCACTACCCATGAAACTCGGAACCAAACTCTACCTCGGATTCGCCGCCCTCATCCTCATCCTTCTTTCCCTCGGCAGCCTCGCGGTGTGGAAAATGTCCAGGGTCCGCACGGACACGACCGTCTTGGCCAAGGCCTACATGCCCGCCGTTATGGTCGCCAATGACATCGAGCGCGAGACGCTCATGGCCATGTTTGAACTGCGCGCGTACGGGTTCACCAGCGAGACCAACTACCTCTCCAAAGGACTAGCCAAACTCGCTGAAGCCAAGGAATCGGTGGCCGAGGCCAAAGCGCTCGCCGACGCCTCGGGTGCGACCTTGTCCTCCCTCAAGCAGGCCGCCGACGTCGCGGGGTCAAAGGCCCTGGAGTACGAGCAGTCCGTCCAGGAAACCGTCAATGTCACCGCGGCCCTTAACAAGAATCTCGCCTTCATGGACAAGGCGGCCCTCGACTACATCAGCGTCTGCACTCGATTCCTCGCGACTCACGCCGACCACCTGAGCGCCGCGTTGTCCGGAACCCGTCCGACGACAACTGCCGACGCGAGTCCTTCAGCCGGCGTCGACACCGCCGAAGCCCAGGACAGTGTGCGCAAGATGGCCCTGATCAACGACGTCATCGATCTCGGCAACGCCATTCAAATCGGCAATTTCAAGGCTCAAGCTCGTCGCGATCCAGCCCTTCTCCAAGAGATCCAAAAGTTGTTCGTCACCGTCGACGGCAAACTCGACGCGCTCAAATCCATCACGAAGTTGCCCGTCGATCTCAAGCATATCGATGACTGTCACGCGGCAGCCCAGGCCTACGACGACGCGATGTCCGACTACCTCAAGCACTGGCTCACTCGTGAAGAGCTCGGAAGAAAGCGAACCGTGCTTGCAGCGTCGATGCTGGCTGAGGCCGAGCGCGCCTCCCGCAGCAGCGCGGAAGCGTCAGGCTCGATGGCCACCGCCGCGTCCAACTCCCTGTCCACCGCCAGCACCACCATGGTCGTAGGACTTGTCATCGGCGTGATTGTCGGCGCCGTCATCGCTTTCTTCCTCACCCGTTCCATCACCCGTCCTATCCGGGCCGTCGCCGAAGCCCTCTCCGCCGGCGCCGAACAGACCGCGTCGGCCGCAGGCGAAGTCTCCTCCGCCAGCCAGAGCCTCGCCGAGGGCGCCAGCGAACAAGCCGCCTCGCTTGAGGAAACCAGTTCGTCGCTCGAGGAAATGGCCAGCATGACCCGTCGCAATGCGGAGAACGCCGGCAAGGTCAAGGACCTCGGCAGCCAGGCCCGCCAATCCGGCGACCAAGGCGTGCTCGATATGGGGAAAATGATTGTCGCCATGCAGGCCATCAAGGTGTCCAGCGACGAGGTCGCCAAGATCATCAAGACCATCGACGAGATTGCCTTCCAAACCAACATCCTTGCTCTCAACGCCGCCGTTGAAGCCGCACGGGCCGGTGAGGCCGGGATGGGATTCGCCGTGGTCGCCGACGAGGTCCGCAACCTTGCGCAACGGGCGGCCCAGGCCGCCAAGGAAACCGCCACCAAGATCGAGGACTCCGTCCAGAAGAGCGCGCAGGGCGCCGAGATCAGTTCCAAGGTTGCGACGAGTCTCGAGGAAATCGTCAACAAATCCCGGCAGGTCGACGAACTCGCCGGCGAAGTGGCTGCCGCTTCCCGCGAACAGAGCCAGGGCATCGACCAGGTGAACACAGCGGTCACCCAGATGGACAAGGTCACCCAGTCCAATGCCGCCAGCGCCGAGGAAAGCGCCAGCGCCGCTGAGGAACTCAACGCCCAGGCCGAAAATCTCAAGGACGCCGTGGCCCAACTCCTCCGAGTCGTCGACGGCGATCGCCCGAGCGCAACGCGGAATCCCGTCCGCGATGGGACCACCCGCGCCAAGTCTCCGTCATCCAAGAGATCCTGGAAGCCGTCATCGACCTCCTCCGAGCCCCGAAATCAGGCTTCGACGGACTCGGGTTCGTCCGTTTCAGGCGGTGACGATCATTCCGCCGAACATAGCGGCCACAGCGCGCCGAAGCGGGAGTCTTCCGTCGGCGCTTCCGTCCGTTCCGGTCGCGCACCCACAGGGGACGGGTTCATGGACTTCTGAGCCATTTCGTTCTCAAGACAAAGCCGCCTGGGTACTTCCCAGGCGGCTCTTTCTTTCCCGCTCCAGCCGCGATCGCCATAAACCAACTGTCCTGCCGCTCCCGCTGGAGTCGCTGGTACCCTTCGCGCGGGCTAGGCTCGTGAGTTGCGAAGGATGAGATCGAGCAGGCGGAGGACCTTATCTCCCGAGAACGGCTTCGCCATCATGGCGGCGAGAGAAAGATTCTCCAGTCCCTTGACGTGCTGCTCGTCCGGAAGACCGGTCATGCCGATAATCGGCACGCTCCGATCGATCGAGTAAACCGCATTCACCAGTGCCGGACCGTTCATTACGGGCATCATCATGTCCGTCAGGATCACTCGGATTTCGTCCCGGTGCTGGGCGAACAACGCCAGCCCCTCGGCCCCATGGGACGCCGACAACACCCTGTACCCGTGCCCCATTAGCACCCGTCTCAGGCCATCGATCACCGCCGGC
Organism: Verrucomicrobiota bacterium; assembly: GCA_038325245.1. Taxonomy (GTDB): domain Bacteria; phylum Verrucomicrobiota; class Verrucomicrobiia; order Limisphaerales; family CAIMTB01; genus CAIMTB01. The sequence goes on along the minus strand of JBBQIU010000201.1, from coordinate 2,274 downwards.
TCGTCGTCCACGACGAGAACGCACTCTCCGGCTCCTCGGGCGGCCGGCACATCCCTACCCGAAGGGCTCGCCGGCTTCCCCTCGGGCAACGCCGGGAAATACAGCTCGAACGTCGTGCCGCGCCCCAGCGCCGTCGAGACGCGTACGAAGCCCTGGTGCCCCCGAACAATTCCCAGAACGCTGGGCAATCCCAGACCGCTGCCCTTCCCAATCTCCTTCGTCGTGAAGAACGGCTCGAAGATGCGCGACAGATTTTCTGGCGCGATGCCCGTGCCCGTGTCCTTCACACTGAGGCACGCATGCGGACCGGGATTCGCCTCATGCGTCATCGCCGCAAAAGCGGCGTCGACGGTGACATTCCTGACCTCAAGGGTGAGGGTTCCTCCGTCGGGCATGGCATCGCGGGCATTGAGGCAAAGGTTCATCAGCGCCTGGTGCAACTGGACCGCATCGCCCACGACGGGCCAGATCCCGGAGGGCATCTCCATGAGTATCTGGATCTCCCGCGGGAAGGTCTCCCGGATGATCAACTCGACCTCCCGAAGCAGGTTCCGGAGAGGAATTGGAATCCGGGCGCCCGGAGTGCCTTTGGCGAATGTGAGCAATTGCCGGAGGATGTTGGCCCCGCGTTTGGCACAGCTCTCGATCGTTTCGAGCATCGCAACGTCTTCGGGATCGGCCACCCGACCGCGGAGGAGAGGCGCCGTCATCAGCACCGGCGCCAGAATGTTGTTGAGGTCATGGGCGATGCCGCTCGCCAGGGCGCCGATGCCCTCCAATCGCTGCGCCTGCAGGAACTGCGCCTCGAGACGATTCATCTCCGTAAAATCCGTCTCGATCGCCAGGAGTTCGTTGTTCTGGACCGGGTCCATCCCCAGCCGCGTCCAACTCGCGAAGACACTCAGCGTTTCTCCTGTCTTGCAACGCACCTTTAATTCCCCCGACCACTCCCTTCGCTCCAGCAGGGCGGAATGCGCCTTCGCAAAGGCAACCGGATCCTGCCACAACAGGTCATTGATTCCCTTTCCCAATGCCTCTGCGCTCTTCCATCCGTAGAGCCGCTCCGCCCCTTTGTTCCAGTACGAAACGCGAAGCTCGGAATCACACACGTAGATGGCATCCGTGGCCGCATCCAGCAGGGCCGCCTGCTTTCGGAGTTGTTCCTCCGCCTTTCGACGGTCCGTGATGTCCTGCTTGATGCAGATGAAATGAGAGACCATTCCCGCCTCGTCCGACACCGGAGTGATCGTCTGCTCCTCGTCATAGAGTTGGCCATCCCTCTTCCGGCTGACTACCACGCCCCGCCAGACGTGTCCCGCCAGGATCGTCTCCCAAAGCTTGTCATAGAAGGAATCCTCCGACCCTCCGGGTCGCAGCAAATGGCGCAGGTTGCGCCCCAAACAGTCTGCTCCCGCATAACCCGTCAGTTCCGTGAAGGCCGGATTGATCCACTCAATCATCCCCGAGGCGTCCGTTATCACGACCGCGTTGGCGGCCGCATCGAGCGCGCTCGTCCGCAATTTCAACCGCTCCTGCGTCTCGCGTTGCTGCTCCACAACACCCAGCAGTTCGATCCGCGAATGCTCCGCCAGCGCCAGCAGGCGCCGAACCTCCTCCTCCCCCGTCCGGACGGAACTTGCCTCCCGCCGCCGCGACCGGCGCTCCCCGTCCTCACGCAACTCCCGGGCCACGACCTCTCCCAGGCGGCCCAACCGACGCTTCACCAGGTAGTCGTGCGCCCCCGCCTTGATGGCCGCCACCGCCTGCTCCTCGCTAGGACTGCCAGACACCATGATGAACGGCAGGTCCAAGCCGCTCTTCTGCATCATTCGTAATGCTCCGAGACCATCGATGTTCGGCAAGGCGTACTCGCTGAGGACCACATTCCAGAGCTCACTCCTGAGCGCCGCCTGAAACTCCGCTACCGTGGAGACGCGACGCCAATGCAGAACATACCCATGCTTCTGAATCTCCTGGATCATCTGCTCCGCGTCCTCTGGCAATTTCTCCACAATCAGGACCCGCAGGGGAACGGCCCCGTCAACGGGCAGTCCAAGCTCAATCAGTCGCGGTGGGAGGTCAGGCGGTTCCATAGGTTTGGGGTGTCACGGGATCTTGCCCCATTCATCTCGGTTCTTCTTGGCCCGGAATCCTTATCGCCGCCGCCTCACCGCGTGAAGGAAAACGTGACAATGTTACCAAGGTTCAGTTGGTTTTATTAAGCCATTTCTTGATGGACTATCCAGCATCGCGAACATCCCTACTTTAAGTCCT
>JBBQIU010000200.1:0-6001 GCA_038325245.1 Verrucomicrobiota bacterium | reverse complement strand
GGAAGGGATGGAATCAGGAAGAGGCGGGGGCGGTTCCCTTACCGGTTGTGGCGACCCTGATGCCCTTTCTGCTGTTGGCGCAGTTGCTGATGCACCTGAGGATTCCAAATCCTTCCGGGGTGTTTGGCGCGATGGCCGTGCTGATTCTGATGCTGCTCGGATTGGCGGGATGGCTCCGGTTGGGGGCGTTGCCGCTCGTTGGAATGGCCGGAGCCGCGCTGGTGGAACATGCCTGGTGGGCCCGCGAAGGTTCGGGGATGTCACATCCGGTGATTGCGGTGGGTTGGTTTGTGGCGATCTACGGCGTGTTCGCGATTTTTCCTCTCGTGATGAGGGAGCGGATGAGGGGTTTGCGACTGCCGTGGGTGGCGGCGGCGCTTGGCGCCGTCCCGGCCTTTCACCTCGTGTATCGGGTGGTGGATTGGACGTGGCCGAATCCGGTGATGGGATTGGTGCCGGTGGCCTTTGCGATCCCGGTGGCGATGACGTTTGCGTGGGAAGCCTGGCGCGGGGCGGGAGAGGGCGTGGAGCGGTTGGATTGGCTGGACCGGCTGGCGTGGTTCGGGGGGGTGGGTTTGTTTTTGCTGACCGTTGCGCTGCCGATCCAGTTCGACCACCAGTGGCTCACACTGGGATTGGCGCTGGAAGGGGCCGCCTTGATCTGGCTGGCCACGCGGGTTCCGCACGAGGGACTGCGTCTCGTGGGTGTCGGACTTCTGGGGACGACGTTCGTCCGGCTGGTGTTGAATCCCTCGGTGACGGACTACGCCGTGCGTGGTGCGTGGCCGTTGTGGAACTGGTGGCTGTACAGTTTCGGGATCGCGGCGTCGGCGATGTTTGCGGGCGCCTGGTGGCTGCGGTCGGCGGGCGAGAGGATTGCGATTCGGAACGCCCGGGCGATGTTGGTCACCCTGGGGACGATTCTGCTGTTCGCCCTGGTGAACATCCAGGTGGCGGACTTCTTCACGAGCGAAGGCGCGTGGGTGCGTTTCGAATTCTCGGGTCACTTCGGGCGCGACATGACGTACACGATCGCCTGGGCGCTGTTCGCGCTGGCGTTGGTGGTGATCGGACTGAATCGGGACGTGACGTCGTGCCGGTGGGCGGGGCTTGGCTTGCTTGCCGTGGCGACCGGAAAGCTATTCCTCCATGACCTGGCGCGACTGGATCAGTTGTACCGTGTGGGGGCCCTGATGGGCGTGGCGCTGGTGGCGATCGCGGCGTCCGTATTGTACCAACGATTCGTGGCCCGTAGGGCGGGGGGCCGTCAGATATAGTACATGCGGTCCTTCTCGAGGCCCGATTCGGCAAGTTGCTGAAAATTGATGGCGTCGAGCTGGGCGTTAATGGCGAGTTGGACGTGTCGCCACGCACGGCGGAGTTCGGGAGGGCAGTGCGGATCGCCGATGGCGGGAGTGTCGAAGGCCTGCCCGTGGACGCCGCGGATGATGTCCCCCAGCGTGATCTCGGAAGGAAGGCGAGCGAGTTGGTAACCGCCGCCCTTGCCGCGATGACTTCGGACGATGCCTTGCGCTTTCAGTTCGAGCAGGATTTGGACGAGGTAGCTGGGGGGGATATGATGTTCTTCGGCGAGTGACTCCACAGTCACAGGAGCCCCGGTATGGGCGCGTCGGGCGAGGGCGAGCACGGCCCTGGTTGCGTAATCACTCTTCACCGACAGCTTCACGGGGGCAGGCTAGCGGCGTGGGGGGGCGGCTCCAGCTGAAATCGGTGCGGAATCCGGTCGGGCGGTTGGAGTGTGGCGCGCCAGCACAAGGCCCAGGAGGAGGACGATGCCACCTGTGATCTGGCGTGCATTCATTGCTTCTCCGAGGAAGGCCCAGGCGGCCACGACCGCGACGAACGGTTGAACGAGCAGGGTGAGGGATGAGTAGCTTGCCGGGAGGTGGGCGAAGCCGTAGGTGATGAGACCCTGACCCAGGATCTGAGCGGTGGCGGCGAGGCCGAAGAGCACGAGCCATCCCTGGCCGGAGACCGGCAGGATCCGCTCGCCGAGGGCGAGTGCGAAGACCCCGAGGAGGGGAACGGAGGTCAGTGAGGTAAGAAAGAGGATCTGACCGGAGGAATGGCGTTGGCGCAGGCGCGCGACGCACAGTTGATAGGCGCCATAAAACACGGCTGTGACGAGACCAAGGAGATCACCCTTCACCTGTGAGCCGGCCGCGGACGGGTTGGCGCCGGTCAACAACCAGGCACCGGCGAACGCGAGGGCCATGCCGAGCGCAAACCGGATCGCAACGCGGTCGCGGAAAAAGTACCAGGCGCCGAGGGTGACGAAGATGGGAGCGAAGTTGGCGAGAAGTGTCGCATTGGCAACGGTGGTGAATCGGATCGACAGGTGCCAGGCGGCGAGGTCGAGCGCGAAAAAGGCGCCGGCGGCAAGCGCCCACAGTCGGTCAGCGCGGGTCCACGGGGTGTCGGAGGAATTTCGATCGCGCAGGGCCCATAAGGCCAGGAAGGGCAACGCCAGCAGGATTCGGTGGAAGGCGGTCGCGACGGGGCCGGTTTCGCTCCATCGGACCCAAAGAGGGGCAAAGCCGATGCACCCGGCACCGAGCAACAGGGTGAGCAGTCCGCGGGATTCGGGTGTGCGGGAGGTCATGCGGAGCCGAGCCGTGCGACGACTTCCCCAGGGGTCAGGCCGGCGACGACGACGACCTTTTGTCGTGCGGATTGGCCGCGGACCAATTGGATGGAGTTTCGACGGATTCCAAGTGTCTGGGCGAGAAGGTCGAGGACTGCTTCGTTGGCGGCGTGGTCTACTGGAGGCGCGGTGACGCGGATCTTCAGGAAATCCCCGGCGGGTTCACCCACCTCGGTGCGGGAAGCGCGGGGTTGAACCTTGATGCGGAGACGGGTGCCCTCCGGGACCGCCTCTGCGAACGGGTGCGGGTGCATATGGTGTCGGGCTGAATGGGGTGGAGGGGAGGGGGCGTACAAGAGAAAACGTGGGTGGCGTGGGAGGAGGATTCCGGGGGGCGATTTCAGAAAAAGAGGCTGGGCTCATTTCCTTTGTAAGATTTGGTTCACAAGTCGCGTTCACCGCTTGGAGACCCAATATGAACAAAAGAATCCTTCGAACGGTGGTGATAACAGGCATGGCAATCGCGGTAAGCGAGAGCGTGGCGCTTGGGGCAGGGTTGTTGCGTGCCAGTTCGGCGTCGGCGTGGATGCGACGATTGATCTTGAAGGGAAGCGACGCGGCTGCGGACGAACTGGCACGGCGAGCCATTGCTGGGGGGGCGGCCCATGAAAAGTATGAACTGCTCACGACGGCCAACAGGTATTGGGACTATTTCGCCGGGGCCCATCGGGGTGCGGCCTGGCCCATGACCTATCGATCCATGTGGTTGGACCCGGTGACATCGATTCAGCACTTCGAGACGTATGTGAGCGGAGTTCTGAGGGACCGGTACCCCTTTCATTATACGCCCCACAATCGGTCGTATTCCTGCCAAAGCACGGGCGATCCGGGCAACGGGTACCACTACTCCGTGTACGCGGGGGTGCGTTACTGGGTGATCAACCGGGTGGTCCAGTCTTCGCCCGGTCAGGAGGTTTTTTTCCCGCGGGTGACGTATGAATTCGGGATGACGACGCTCCCGGCCAATTGTTTCAATCCTCCACCGTCTCACTCATTGGCTGAGCAGCGTAACACCATGGTGGCCCGCGCCGGCAAGGTTGACTGCACGCCTGGGATCAACAATGTGGACGTCGATTATTTGATTACCTGGTATGCCCAATAGAAATGATGGAAATCCCCCACCCGAACGCCGTGCCTTCGGGTGGGGGGCAGGGGCTTGGGTCCTGGGAGGGATCGCGTTTGCGACTCTCCTGGTGATTGTTTGGATCACGCGGCCGGGAGTTTCGGGAGACCGAGACGAGACCGGGGGAGCGACCGGCGGCGACCGGGCCATGAACGCGGGGGGTCAGCCGGGAGAGAGGGCTGAAGGACCGCCTCGGGGACTCGGGAACGACACAAAGCCAAGGCCCTTCCGTCGGTTGGAACCGGTCCCGCAGGGAACGGGGCCGGTTCCATGGCAGGCGCGGATTCATACGAACGGAATCCTGGATTTGGGTCGCATGAAGACCGATCCGGCGTATTTGAGGAAGGTGTTTCAGAACGACCGGCTGAGGACGCTCCTGAAGTCCCCGGCTCGGGACACGCCCGAGTGCCGTGACGTCATCACCTTCGTGGATCGGAAGGGGCTTCCGCTTGCGGCGACGGTCGACTTTTACAACATCCTCTGGGCCACTCGGCAGCACGAGAGACGGGTGGCCGACGCGGCGACGCCGGCGGATCGCGAGCCGATGGACGTGGTCCGGGAGCTCGAGTTGGCGGACTTCCAACGGCGTTTCCAGCATGACTTTGACGTGGACGTCACGCCGATGCTGGAGGAGCTACTCAGTCTGCCGATTCATCCGACGGTCTTCTTCGGGGTTCCGGCGCGGGGCTTTGGCGCCGGGGAGGCCTTGTTATCGGACTGAAGGAGGGAACATGAAACGCAACGCCTTCATAGCGCTTGGTTACGGTCTGGGCGGTCTGGTTGTCTGCCTTTTGTGGGTCGGACGCGGGTTGTCGTGGAAGCCGGGGGCCGACGAGGCTCGAGGGTCGGGGGGAGGAATGGGATCGGTCCTGGGCAATGGGACCGAAGAGTGGGTCCAATTCGAGGTCGGGCCCGACGGTCTCAGACCGATTCCGACGGCTGGCGATGAGCCTGAGGTTTCGGTCGTGACGATGGGAGAGACCGCGGGAAAAGAGCCTCGGGAGGGGCAGGCAAGCAAGCAACGGGGTGAGGGCAACGCTCCACGGCTTGCGAGCGAGTTGCTGGCGCTGGGCGATCCGGTGATCGAGGCCGTGGCCGACCTTCTGCGGGCCGAGGGTATACCGGAGGCGATGCTGGAGGGCACCCTGGGGGACGTCTACGCACACGTGCAACGCCTAGCGGCATTCAAGGTCTACGCCGAACAAGACCGGGAGGTCGCGGAGGCGATGGAGAGCCGCGCCATGGCCGTGGATGAATCGGAGCGGCCGGGGATGCCGTCCCTGAAATGGAGGGTGGAGGTTTGGCCGCGACGATCGCTTGAGTACGCCGGCTACGTCGGCCGAGACCTCGAGATGCGCCTTGGCATCCAGGACGAGGCGGTCGTGAAGCGGTTGGTGGAGATCGCCGACTTGGCGTCCGGACAGTATGTGAACGCGGCTCCGTCGGGCGGGATGGAAAGGGGTGGTTCGGAAAAAGACCGCTGAAAGGGTTCACTTAGCCATGACGACCTCAATCGTTTCGGATCGGGGGTGTTGGGCGTCTTCCTCGGTGTCGACATCGGCTCCGGGTGCGGGAGGAATCAGGGCCGTTGCGGCCGGGGAACCGTCGGATTTCTCGCCGGATTTATGGAATCGGACGCTGACGATGCGGCTGACGCCCTGTTCCTGCATGGTGACGCCGTAGAGCACGTCGGCCATGCCGATGGTGCGTTTGTTGTGGGTGATGATGATGAACTGGGAGTTCTCGACGAACCGTTGGAGGATGCGGATGAAGCGGTTGATGTTGGATTCGTCGAGGGGCGCATCGAGTTCATCCAGCACGGCGAACGGGGACGGTTTGACTTGGTAGATGGCGAAGAGGAGCGCCACGGCGGTCATAGTTTGTTCGCCGCCCGAAAGGAGGGAAATGGCGCGGAGTTGCTTGCCCGGAGGTCGCGCCATGATGTCGATCCCGCTCTCGAGAACATCCGTGGCATCGGAAAGCTGGAGGTCGGCATGGCCTCCTCCGAAGATTTCCACGAACAGGATCCGGAAATTCGCGCGGATCTTCTCGAAGGTGTCCGCGAACATTTCGCGGGTTTCGGAATTGATCCGGTTGATGACCTCCAGGAGCTGATCCTTGGCCTGGACGAGGTCATCGTGTTGGGCGGTCAGGAAATTGAATCGTTGCTCGGCCTCCTCATACTCCTCAATGGCGACCAGGTTGACGGGACC
>JBBQIU010000199.1:0-6011 GCA_038325245.1 Verrucomicrobiota bacterium | reverse complement strand
GGCTCGTCGGTCGGAGACCCCTGGCGGGTATCCTCCCTCCTCGCGCCTCGCCATACGGCCCTTTCCTCGAAAACAGGACCCCACTGATTTTTCAGACAGGCTCTAAGAGTTTGCCTGAAATCCGAGAATTCAGGAGCCGCCTTACCTTCCTTCGCGCCTTCGCTCGCGTCATGACTGAATCGTTCCAGTTGTCAGACAGGTCATTAATCGTGGATTAAGGTCGGGCTGCTACGGTCGCATCCGTGTTGCTTTGGATGTGCCAGTCTTGGCTCGGAATGAGGAAACGCCGGGCGCCCCGGTTACCGGGCTCCGTCCTCAGGGGTCACCGAACTGGTTCTGGATCCGCGCACGGGGAATCTCCTGCGAACGGTCGACGGGCTCGGATACGCCACCCGGTTCGAATACTGCCCGAACGGCGACGTGCAGCGGCGGATCGATCCGCGCGGGTTCGTGACCGAATTTCTGGAGTACGACCTGTTCGGCAACGCGCGGCGGGTGCGGGATCCGCTCGGGAACATTACGGTCAGCGATTTCGATGAACGCGGGCGACTGTTGGAGGTGCGGACACCTTCACCCGCCACGCCCGGTATGCCTACGACGGGGTTGACCCGCGTGTTCTCGAGGAGCACCTGGATGATCTCAGCGGCCTGGCGGCTGGCCCCGGAAGCTCGTTGGGTACGCGGTATCTTCCCGATGGCCAGATTGCTTCGACGACGAACGCCCTGGGACTGGTGAGCGTCCGCCACTATGACGCGTTGAATCGCGAGGTTCGTTCGGAGCAGCGGGACGTGAGACAGGCGGCCGGTCCGCCGCTGACTTACACGATGCACGCGGCCTACGACCGGGCAGGCAACCTGGTTGAGGAGATCGATGCCCGCGGAGTCACACGGCGGCACGCGTATGACGCCTTGAACCGGAGGCTACGCACGACGGTGAGCGGCCCGTTCGGCGGTCCGTTCAATGCCGACGGGGTGGTGGCTCGATTGGCGTACGACCGGGAGGGCAATCCGGTTCGCACGACGGATGCCAACGGAAACCCGACGGTGACGGAGTACGATGCGCTGCATCGGCCCATCCGGGCGACCGATGCGGAGAGCAACGTCGTGGAATATGCTTACGACGCCGCGAACAACCGCACCAACACCCTCGACTGAAGCTCGGGACGCGCGCGTGCCCGCGACGAACTGGGTGGTGGTGGCGGTTTCGGCGGATCGCCAGCGCAAGGTGGTGCGGCGGGATGTGCGGGTGACGGATGGCGGGGAGACCACGATCAACCTGGCCCTCGAGCCGACGGTGCTCCTGCGCGGCATTGTGCGGTACTGGGATGGGACACCGGCGTCCGGGGCGCGGGTGGGCGGAGGGGACCGTGTGGTTCGCACGGACGCCAATGGCCGGTTTGAACTGAGCGGAGTGCCCACGGGCGTCCGCACCTTGCTGGCCGGGGTGGATGCCCTGGATGCCCCGGACAACGTGACGCGCACGGGGTCCCGACAGGTCGTCGTGCGCCCCGATTCGAACGACGACATCGAGATCCCGTTGGCGGCGAAGGGGCGCATCCGAGGTGTGGTCTTTAATGGTTTGGGGGGGAATCGGGTGGCCAACGTGCGGGTGTCGATCCCGACGGTTGGCGGGTTCTTTTGGGTGAACGCGAACGCCAATGGGGAGTACGAGTTCAATGGGTTCAATTTGGGAGGATACATCGTGAGCGCTCCGGCCCCGCCGCTAACGCGGTCGGAACTTTCGCAGGCCAGTTCCTTGAGGATGGCACCGGATCCCCCATCGCGGGCGGACAGGTTTACGCCCATTTCGGTCGGCTGGCAGGTGCCCTCTACGGAACGGCGCCCACCGGGGTCGACGGGTCGTTCACGATCCCCGGATTGCCCATGAGCACCTACGTGCTCCTCGCGCGGAATCCCGTGAACGGACGGTTGGGCGTGCTGGAAACCCGGTTGAGCCAGGTCAACGAGACGAACCGCGTGACCGTCGTGGAACGAGGCCTCGCCGAGATCCAGGGGACAGTGATCACGGGCGATGGGTCAGGCCTCGTACCCGCGTGCGCGTGACCTATTCAGGGCCGGATCGGCTGTCGCCGACACGGACCGTGACCACGGGGCCGGCTGGGGATTACCGCTTCCCGGGCGTGCCCTTCGGGACTTTCCCGCTCGTGGCGGAGGATCCCGTGCTGCACCTGTTCGGCCGGGTGGAGGGCGAAGTCTCGATCTCGAATTCCCCGCTGCGGGTGGATCTGCCGCTTGCGGGCCTGGGAATCGTCGAACTGGTGGTCCTGGAAGCGGACGGAGTCCGCCCCGCAACGAATGCGACCGTCACCGTCCGAACGGATCCGGTGACCACCGCGGACACCGACGAGGCGGGGCGCGTGACGGTGAGGCAGGTGCGGATGGGGCAGGTGCAGGTGACGGCCGTTTCAAACCGCAGCGGCGAACGGAGCAGGGCGGCGAGGACCAACCTCGTGCTGTCCGTGCCTGGACAGGTGCAGAGCGCGGTCATGCGCCTTTCCGGTGTGGCTCGGTTGAGGGCCGGGGGGCGTGGATTCGCGGATCCTGGCCACGCCGCGCGGCGACCTGGCGAGCGCCGCGTCGTACACGCTTTTGGTGCTGGGCGGTGATCAGGTGGGTCGAGGTGGACGCCCGGTGTCCATGGGACCTGAGGACCGTGCGGGGCGCCCGCTGGCGAGAACGGTTCAAAGCCGGTTCGTGGTGCGGGATTATCTGCCGCCGGTGGTGGTGAATGAGTTTCCAACCCACGGGGCTGTGGAGATCGAAACGGAGGCGCCGATCCGCTTCGAGTTTGACGAACCCATCGCAACAAACCGGCTGATCGTGAGGATCGTCGGACCCGCCGGAGAGGTGGAAGGCGCCCTCACGGCGCATCCTGGACTGAATGTGGCGGCCACTACGGTCGTGCGCATCGACGACGAATTGCGCCTGGAAACGGGCGCGACGCTGGAGAATCTGGGCCGGCGCGACGGGCAGAATCGCAGCAATATCCGGGTGCGCAGTCCTCCCAGTCTGGGTGGCGTGGTGCTGGGCGTGTCGCCGGACGTGGTTCCGTCGCCGGGCCCTCTGCGACTCACGCCCGTGCCGTCGCCGCGGTTGGCGGGCGCCGTGTCCCTGACGGGCGTTCCGGCCGTGGGGGATGGTCGGTCGGGAGAGTGGCTCCTTCACTGGACGCACGCGTCCGGGGCCCGGGTTGGTATCCAGGTCAGTGAGGACCTTCGGGATTGGCAGGATTTGGGGGCGGCAGAGTTCGAGATCCTTGAAGGCGAGGCGCGGGTGAGGATCGCTCCGGGCGGGGTGGAGAGGCAGTTCTTTCGTTTGCGGGAGGCGGGGTGGTAGCATGCCCGGCGAATCGAATCATCCCGTACCCGTGCGAATTCTGGTGGTGGAGGACGATGTCAAAGTGGCCGGCTTCCTGTGCGAAGGCCTGCGTGAACAGGCGTATGCTGTCGACCTCGCCGTGGATGGCGAGGAAGGCGTCTGGAGGGCCATGAACACGCGTTATGACGTCATCCTTCTCGACGTCATGCTTCCCAAACTCGACGGCTTCGAAGTCCTGCGGCGGATCCGGGCGTCGGACGGCTCGGCGAGGGTGCTCATGCTCACCGCCCGGGATGCGGTCATCGATCGTGTGGCCGGGTTGAATGGCGGCGCCGACGATTACTTTCCGAAACCGTTCGACTTCGACGAGTTGCTGGCGCGGATCGGCGCCCTGTTGCGTCGTCCCGCGCAGGCGACCCCTTGCGACCTTCGCTGCGCCGGCCTGACCCTGAATCGTCGCACCCGGGAGGTAGCGCGTGGCGGACGGCGACTCGATCTTTCGGCCAAGCAATTCGCCATGCTGGAGTACCTGCTGCTCCGGGAAGGGGAGGTGGTGGGACGCGCGGAGATCGCCGAGCACGTCTGGGACGAGGATTTTGATCCGGCGAGCAACGTCATCGATGTGACGCTTCATCACCTGCGCGCGAAGCTGGATCGTGATTTTCCGGTTCGTCTTCTGCGAACCGTCCGTGGGGTGGGGTACGTCCTTCGCGACCGGGATCCCGCGTCATGAACACCCTCCGCTGGCGTCTCACTTTTGGCGTCACGGCCGTCGTGTTCGCCGCGCTGCTCGCCTTTGCCGGCCGGTTCTACCAGGTCACCCTGGAGTGGACGCAAAAGGACACCCTCGAAGCCGCCCGGGACAAGACCGTGCGGGTCGGGCGCGAACTCGCCGCCACAGGAACGTTGCCTGCCGAATCCCCGGAGGTTCACGTCGCGGTTCTCGGCCCGGACGGGCGGTTGGATCGGCGCCGGACATCGCATTCTTTTCCGGAAGGGGACTTTGACGTGCCCGGGGTGTACCGGACCAACACCGTGCCCTGGGGAGATCCCCACGCTCGCGAAGTGCAGACCGAGGATGGCCGGCGCTTTGCCGTGGCGTGGTATCCGCTGGGAGAACTCGCGTCGCCGCCCATAGCGGTTAGCGGCTGGACCGCCGTGGCGATTCCGATGCGGAAACAGGATGCGCGCGCGGAGGAATTGAAAGGGCAACTCGTGGTCCGGATCCTTGGGATCACCTTCAGCTCGGGGCTGCTGGTGTACCTGCTCACCGGCCTCTGGACGCGGTCATTGGCGTCGGCAGCCGACTCGGCGGAGCAGCTGGCGGAAGGCGATCTGACGTTGAGGCAGTTGGCGGCGCCGAAGGCCGACTCCGAGTTGCGTCGGTTGGTGCTCGCGTTCAACGCCCTTCTGGATCGGTTGCGCAAACTGCACACGTCCCAGCAACGCTTCATCGCCGATGCCGCGCATGAGCTGCGAACACCCCTCACCATCCTGCGGGGCGAAATCCAGGTGGCGCTTCGAAAGGATCGCGAGGCCGATCGCTATCGGGCGGTGCTGCAAAGCAACCTGGAGGAGGTGATGCGGCTCTCGAGGATGATCGAAAACCTGCTCGCCCTTGCGCGCGCTGATTCGGGAACCCCCCTGGGCCGGCCGGAGACCGTTCCGGCTCAAGCGCTCTGTCGGGGCGTGATCGAGAAGCTCGGAGGGGCGGCTCATCGGGCGAGGGTCCGGTTGCGAACGGAGGTTCCCGAGGGCGCCGCCTTTCACGGAGATGCGGTGGCGTTGGACCGTGTGATTTTCAATCTCGTCGAGAATGCCATCCGCTATTCCTCCCCGGACGACGAAGTCGTGATGCGGATCATCCCGAACGGGTCGGGACTTCGCCTGGAGGTCTCGGACCACGGCCCGGGCATCACTCCCGAGCATTTGCCGCAGGTGTTCGGGCGCTTCTACCGTGTCGATTCGGCGCGCAATCGCTCCGACGGCGGCGTCGGGCTGGGATTGGCGATCGTCAAGTCCCTGGTCGAGGCGCAGGGGGGAACCGTGGAGGTTCACAGCGAGGTCGGCGTCGGAACAACCTTCTCAGTGTCGCTTCCCCACCAAGCCATGGGGTCAAATCACTATTCTTGACATTTGGAGGTACCGATTGGGAGGCTCCCGGCGATGACGCGCTCGGATCGCCCCCGAGATATTGAACACTCAACGGCCTGTTTCGGACGCTGGCGCAGACGGGCTCACCCACCACATGAGATAGGTTTCGAACATCGATTGGGCCCCGAGCGAATCCAGGAGGATGGAGAGCGGCAGATAGACTCGTTCCAGCGTTTCGGGCGAGATTTTTCCCTGCTGGTTCATCCGGAGGGCCGGACCCATCGAGAGAGCATAGAGAAGGGTCAGTCCCGCTCCGAAAGCGAGGCAGGCTGGGAACCCCTCGAGGGATGGGCGCCATTTTTTTGCGTTCGCCGAGACCTCGGGTGAGACGAGGATGGAGGGGGAATGGGGCGTGTTCATGGCGGGAGGGGCGAGGGGTTGGTGGATGGCGTTGGAAGAGGAGTGAGTCCGTAACGCTTCATCAGCTCCGGGGACATCGGGAAGGTCTGGAGAGGCGCCGAAGGGATCGGGGCGTGCCGGAGTTCCGTGTCCGAACCGTCAACGTTGAGGGTGGCGGCT
>JBBQIU010000198.1:0-6020 GCA_038325245.1 Verrucomicrobiota bacterium | reverse complement strand
CCCGATGTGGGCGCTCAACTGGTTCGGCGTGCAGCACGTCACCGGGGATTCCAAGGCGGCCCGCGGAAGCGCGGAGGCCAAACCCATCAGTACATCCGAGATTGCCCGCCGACCCACCACCAAGATCATCCAGGGCGACTGGCCCTGGCATGGTTCGCGCGACTCGGGCGACGGCCGGGTCCACGGCGTAAACGCGAAGAAAAGCATTTGGCACAACAACAAGGGCAAGCGCGGCTGGAACCTGATGTACGGCGACGGGCATGTGGCCAACTTCAATTTTCCCGCCAACTACGACCCCTCGTGGTCCAGCCGCCCTGTCGATATCGACTGGCTTTGGTGGTGAGTCCGCAGTGCATCCCCGAGTTCTAGGTTGATCCCCGATTTTGAGAGCGTGGATCAGCACGCGGATCTTATTCCTAATCTGAATCCGCCATCCTCAGTCGACGTGCCCTTGCAGTGAAGGGGACGATTAGGCGCCCATGCCTCAATTCCGGAGGGCCCGTTCCCTCAACGAACGACGCTGGCGGCCCCCCGAATCGAAGTTCGACGGCGCCAGCCATTCCTCGAACGTCCGCTCCAAAGCCGGCCATTCGGAGTCGATGATGGAAAACCACGCCGTGTCACGACTCCGGCCCTTCACGACGGCCGCCTGCCGAAAGATGCCTTCAAAGGCGAATCCCAAGCGTTCGGCCGCCGCGCGCGACGGGGCGTTGAGCGCGTCGCATTTCCATTCGTATCGTCGGTAACCCAGCGCGAACGCCTCCTTCATCATGAGGTACATCGCTTCAGTCGCAGCCGGCGTCTTCTGAAGGAGGGGCGAAAATCCAAGATGCCCCACCTCGATCGATCCGTTCCCGGGATCCATGCGCAAGTAACTCGCCACGCCGACGGCACGTCCCATCGCCGAAGCAACGATCGCGAAAAAGCGCGGGTCGCTTCCCGACGCCATCCCCTCGAGCCAGGCCCGGTATTCCTCCCAACCCGCGAAGGGTCCGTACGGGAGGTAGGTCCACATGCGCTCTTCAAAATCCGTCCCGTTCGCGGCATGCAGTCCGGCTCCGTGTCGTGACGGGTCGAGCGGCTCGAGAAGGCAGAACCGCCCCTCCATCGGCGAGTGCCCCGGAAGCCTCGCCGGCTTCCAATCCGGCATGGGTCCCCCCACGGGCTGGCCCAACGCATTCGTGAGGACACGCATGGCAAGCCCACCTCAGTTCGTGGTCTTGGGCAGGCCGTATTCGATCCTCGACGGAGGCATCTCGCCTCCTGCGCCCGTCAGGTATGTCTCGAACCATTGCAGCATGCGCACGTTGTAATCGTACCGGGCCGCCGCCTTCCTGTTCCCGTGGCCTTCCCCGGGATACAGCACCAGCCGCACTGGCGCCTGGCTGCGCAGTTTCATGTGGCGATACATCTCCTTCGACTGTCCCGGATGCACCCTCGGATCCTCGGCGCCGTGCAGGATCAGGAGGGGCGTCCTGCTCTTTCCCGCGTGGAAAATCGGACTTCGCTCGAGCAGGAACTGCCAATCCTCCCACGGCCGTTTGCGGGCGTGGACGAGGTACTCCTCGTCCGCGATATCCGTTGTGCCGACCTTCGAGATCTTATCGCTGATCCCCACGAACATGACACCCGCGGCGAACCGCTCCGAGAACCGGGTGCTGCACCAGGCCGTGGCATACCCGCCGTAGGACCCGCCCGTTACGCCCACCTTTTCCCGATCCACCCGCCCGATTCCGATCAAAGCGTCCACGGCATCCACGAGGTCATCGAACTCCTTCCCCGCTGCATCCCTCTGGCCCAGCTTCGAAAACTCCACGCCGCGTCCGGTGCTGCCCCGGTAGTTCGGATAAAACACCGCGAACCCCCGCGCCGCCGCCACTTGCCCTGGAAGGCTGTAGCTCGTCAGCCAACCGTCGCTCACATGCGCCTCGGGTCCCCCATGCACACTCAGAATCAACGGCGCTTTCTCCCCCGCAACATCCTTCACCGGGTGGATCAGGATCCCTTCCAACTCCAAGCCGTCCTTCGCCCGATGCCGGATCACTTCCTGTCGACCCAACTGAATCCCCGCCATCCACGGGTTGCTGTCGGTCCGCCGCCGAAGCGTCCCATCCGTTTCCCGCGTGAAAACCTCCCCGGGATGCTGGGGCGTTGAGCCCACAAACGCCGTGCGCCCCGAACCTGCCGCCAGGCTCAGTCCCGACAGAATAGGATGACCCGTCGCGTTCAAGACCACCGGTGCAGCACCCTCGGTCAACCCCACTTCCTGGATCAACGTCCTTACTCCCTCCGCGGCCACGATCCTCACCCGATCACCATCGCGCCACGCCAGGGCCATCGTGTCCCCAAGGTAATTCGGCAACAGATCCCTCGGCTTTCCGCCCTTCGACGAGACGACCATCAGCCGGCCGGCCGAGGGATCATTCATGTCCTCGCCCGTCAGCAGCCCCAGATACTCGCCATCCGGACTCCACTCGATTCGTTCCAACTGTCCGGCGTGATCCACCGCAGCCTGTTCCTCGCCCGTATTCGAATTCACAATGACCACGCGCTGCCGCATCAGCCCATCATCCACCGACGGCGTCGGCGTGACGGACAGCGCGAGGCGGCCGTCGACGGGACTCCATCGCACCTGCCGCACCGACCCGGTCACCGCGAGCGCGGCATGATTCGTGGCCAGCGCCTCGAAGGGCTTCGCGATCCAGACCCGGGTGAAACGCCAATCCTCCTCGTAGATCTCCTGTTTGAATCCCTTGTCCTTGAGCTTCTTGACCGCCTCATCCTCCGGATCCGCAGCGAGCAACGCCACGCGCGTGCCGTCTCCGGAAAGACTGTACGCGCTCACGTCGCTCTTGAGCGCCACCGCCACCCGCGCCTCGCCTCCATCCACGGGGATGAAATAGAGACTCTTGAACTTGTCTTCACCTCTCTTGGCCAGGAACGCAATCCGCCCGCCCTCGGGCGTCCATGCGATCTTCTCCACAGAAACTTTGCCGGTGACGAACGGCCGCTGGGCGTCGGTCGCCGTATCCAGAACCCAGAGTTCGGTCCACGCGTCCCCATCGTCATCCACGCCGGGTTTTCGGGGCTGCGAAAGGAGGTACGCCAACGTCGCCCCATCCGGTGAGATCGCGACTTCCGTGACGGATTTCAGGCTGGCAACGGTCTCCGGACTCAGGACCTCATTCGTCGCGCTCCGCGTCGGAACCGACACCCACCCCACCAGAAGGACCCCGATTCCCAGCCATCCCTTCCACACTTTGTGACAGGCGAACTCTGCAGCGCTCATGCCCGGATCCTGCGATGCCTGCGCACCCTCTGTCACCCCCGGAGGCGCTCCAGATCCCAGGATAACTCCAGGAGGCCTTTGGCCTCTTTCTGCGCCACCGGGTTTGCCCTATCCAGCCCCCGAGCCTAGTGTTGCGGCAGACCAACCCAGCCCGGACATCGGGGCCCTCACCCCCCCGTTGCCGGGCCACATGGAGTCCCAACCAATGGCCCAGGCAATCATGAATCCGGAGGACGTCCGGCGTTTCGCGGATGAATTGAAGCGGTTCAATACTGAGCTTCAGACCGGGATGGCCTCCCTCCAGGCGCGCTTCGTCGCGCTCGGCGACACCTGGCAGGATCAGGAACACCATAAGTTCACCGAGGAATTCCGCACCGCCATGCGGTCCTTGAAGCACTTCATCGAAGCCTCGAATCAGCATTCCCCGTACCTGCTTCGCAAAGCCCAGCGCATCGAGGAATACCTTAACCAGCGCTGATCCCCTCCCATCCCCGTCCCCATGGCTGAAATCGCCCAGGTCCGATCCATCGACGCCCTCGACGTCTTCCGTGCCAGCCTGATCGTTTTCCGTGATAAGGCCCGGCCCGTGGTGGAAGAGATCGGAACCGACCTCCGGCGCACCCAGCTCTGGCTGGAATCCGATCGGATCCCCAACTGGAAACGCGAGGTCCTCAGGCGAACCCGGATCCTCGAATCCGCGCAGCAGGCCCTGCTCAGCGCCCGCATCGCCACGTTTCGCGAGGCCACACCCGTCGAACAGAATGCCGTGGACGCCGCGCGCCGTTCCCTCGACGAAGCCGAGCAGAAAATCCGCACCCTCAAACGCTGGATCCGCGACTTCGGTCCCCGGACCGAATCGCTCGCCCGTCAGGTCGGGGCGCTCGACAGCGTCCTCGCCCAGGATATCCCCCGGGCGATCGCCTGGATGACCCAGGCCCTTCTCCGCCTGGAAGACTACGCGGACGTCCACGGCAGCCCCTCCCGCCTTTCCGAGTCGCCCAGGCCAGTCGCGCCTCCCGCCTCCTCGTCGCCCGGTGATCCTTCATCCGTGAAATCCTCGCCCGCCATGCCCTTGGCCGAGCCGTCTCCTGAGGCGCAAGGGATCCCCAGTCCGGATCGGAAAGGCCAGCCGTCATGAGCCTCGGCGCCAGTCGTTCGCGACTCCTCGCGCTAACCCGGGAACTCGCCGCCCAATGGCAGGCGACCCGGGAATCCTGGACCGACGCCAAACGAGACGAGTTCGAACGAACCTATCTCGCCAATCTCTTCGCCGCCGTCGACCGCGCCGGAGGCGCCCTCGAAGAACTCGACGAATGCGTGACCCGGATCCGGAGGGACTGTGAGTAAGCCACACCTTGGACCGGAACAGATCCTCCAATCGCTGGAACGTCTTCGCACGCTCGCGATCGACAGCGCCACCCGCCACGCCAAGGCTCTTGATTCCGCATCGGACCGTGAACGGATGGCCCAAAAGCGTGCCGAATCCGTCCGCAAGATAGGCCAGGAACAACTCACCGCAGCACTCGAGCAGGCCGCGAGGGAATTCGATGAGGCGCTCGAAGACACCCGCGCGCGCATCCGCCATCGGAACGCGCTGATCCGTCAGGCACAGGTCACCGTTCGCAAAGCCGCCGCCAAGCGGGCCGACGCCGAGGAGGGAAGGCAGAAGTTCGAGATCCAGCGCGAGATGCTCCGAGCCACCCGAAAGCGCGATGCCGGACTGGCCGACGCAAAGGCCGCTCTCGAATCGTTCAAGGCATCGCTGGCCGCGTCGGAGACCGAACTCGCCTCCCAGGAACAGGAAGCCCAACGGTTGCTCAGCGTCTACGGACGAGCGCTTGCGACCCAACTCGCTCGCGCCCACGAAAACGTTCGGGTCGATGTCACACCTCCCCAAGACGCCCTCGCCACAAAACTCGCCCTCCAGTTGGAATCCGTGCGAATCGAGCTGACCGCGTTTCGGAAGAGCCTCCTCCCCGCCCTCTCCCGGGCCTGGCCCGTCGCTCTGATTCTCGTGCTCTCGCCGGCCGCGATCATCCCCATTCTCCTGCACTTCGGGATCCAATCCCCGTCCTCCCGTGAACTGGGCGCCGCCGCCCTTGCTCTCGGATTAGTCTGCCTCGCCATTCATTTTCTCGGCCGTCATTTCTCCCTCCCCGCCGCCCACCGCATCGTCGAAGGCCTTGGCATGGCCCGCGTTCTCCAGGACCACTGCCGCGCAAAATCCGCGGAAACCCACCGCGCAGCCGGCGCCCAACTCGAGGCGGAATTTGAAGAAGTCTCCAGCCGCAGTCATGAAGCCTGGAGCAGCCTCTCCGCCTGGCTCGAAGCCAATCGCGGCGCTCTTCCCGCCCAGGTCGATGCCCGGGCCAATCGCGCCATCGCCCGCAATGAGGCCCTCCTCGGATCCCGTCTCGCCCGCCTCCAGGAACGCCATCGCCTCGCCGTCGCGAAGATCGAAGCCGATGCCAGCCAACGCCTCGCCATAGCCTTCCTCGACGCCAACCGCACCCACGACATCGCTGCCTCGGACCGGACCGACGCGTTCCGAGGCCTCGCCGCTGACTGGACCCGGGAGGCCGTCCCGATCCTCGAATCCCTCGACGCCTTCCGCCAACTCACATCGGAGGACAGCTCGTCGGCGATCCCCGATCCGGTCGAGTCCTGGACACCGCCCACGAGCTTTTCCCCGACGGTCCGGTTCGGAAGCATCGAAGCGGATCTCGATGAC
>JBBQIU010000197.1:0-6023 GCA_038325245.1 Verrucomicrobiota bacterium | reverse complement strand
GAACGATCAGGGCATCGCCCTGGGCGGTCTCATGCCGCCCCACTTGGCGGCGGCCGGTCAGAAATGGCCAAACTCCAAGGCCCGAAGGGGCAACCCATGGGAGGACATCCTTGGGTTGCCCTTTCAGAGCGAACGCGCAGGGGTGGTCGCGATTCCGTGGGCGTGATGATGGTTCTTCGACTGGGTGTCGAAGGTGATCCTGGGGAGCGTCAGCGAGACGGCTTTGGGGTCTCCCTCCACAATCCGATAGGCTTGGTCGGGCTTCAGATCCTTCACGACCTGCCGGAGTCCCGATCCCTGCCACTGGATCTCCACCTGGGTGACGGAGGTCGCGTTGCCCAGGCCGATCTCCTGGCGCAGAGGCGAGGATCCGAAGCTCCCGCCGCTGTTGACGGTCTTGTAGATGGTGCGTGGTCCGTCGGGCGTCTGAATGGAGACCTTGATCCGCGAGCCGATGGCGGCACGGTTGGAACGGCCCCCCACACACTGGATCTTGAGCCATCGATTGCCATGACCCGGATTCAGGAACAGGGAATTGGAATAGTGATCCCCGACGAAGGCGCCGCCGATCACGGCGTAGATGTCCTGGTCGCCGTCGTTGTCGAGGTCGGAAAAACCCACTCCATGTCCCTTCTGAAGATGACCGGTGCCACTCGATGAAGTGACTTCCTGAAAGAATTTCCCCCCGGCATTCCGGAACATGCGATTCGGAATCACCATGGTGAAATCGGGATCGCCCGTGCCTAGGTAGAAATCGAGCCATCCGTCGTTGTCGAGGTCACCGAAGTTGCTGCCCATCGTGTGACAGAGCCGGTCGAGATGGGTCGCCGCCGTGACATTGGTGAATGTCCCATTCCCAAGGTTTCGATAGAGCCGGGGCCGCGCGCCAGTGTGTCGTATGCCAAGGTAGTCCGCCGCCACGTCGCTGACGTCGCGAAGCAGGTAGCCGCTGGCAAAGATGTCTTCGAAGCCGTCGTTGTCGTAGTCGAAGAACCAGGTGGGGAAGCTGTGGACCGTCTCATCCAGTCCGGCCGCGGCCGTTGTGTTGCGGAAGCGCCAGGTCACGCGACCCGCGGCATTCGTGGCGGCGGGTCCAGCATTGCGGAAGAGCAGGTTGGCACGGTTCCGGCAGGAAATGTACAGATCGGGCCGTCCGTCGTTGTCGTAGTCCCCGGACGTAACGCCCTTCACGAGGGCGGCGATCCTCAGTCCGGATTCCGCGGCAACCTCGGAGAAGGTCCCGTCGCGGTTGTTGCGATACAACTCGCACAAATCGGGGTCCTGGCTGACCCAGGTCTCGTTTCCGATGAAGACATCGAGCCACCCGTCGCCGTCAAAGTCCAACCACGTGGACGTCTGGGTCGGGTGAAGGCTGAGCAGTCCGGCCTCTGCCGTCACGTCGGTGAAGGTGCCGTCCCGGTTATTGCGGAGCAGGGAATTGGGTATGCGTCCTGCCTTGGAGAGCCAGGCCCCGCGAAGCATCCAGATATCAAGCCAGCCGTCGTTGTTGTAGTCGGTCTGCTGGATGTTGAGTCCGCTGACCATTCCCTGCAGGCCGGCCTCGGCGGTGCGCTCCACGAACCGCCCGTCCCCTTCGTTGCGAAAGTAGCGCAACTGACCGTCCAGGCTCCACGACGAGGCCACGATGTCGTTCAGACCGTCGTTGTCGAAGTCATCCAGGATGCACCCGCCACCGAGGTCGTTGACATGCAGGCCGAGGGCACCGGCCACGTCGGGGAATCGCTTGATGTCGTACTCGGACTCGAAGACCTGGGGCGGGATGAGCCAGTCGGAGGGGACCTTCGCGGGCCATTCGCCCACGGTCATGTACGCGAAGTTGAGCAGCCACCGGGCGCGAAGATCACTGGGGGACAGGTTGAGCTGTTCGGTCAGAGCGTCGATGACGCCGCGCGAACCCCGCTGGAGTTGGTGGATACCCCCCGCCTGGATCGGGAACAGGCACGACTCCGGATTGTGGTTGGTCAGACAGTTCTCCTTTTCGCCGAGGCGCAACAGGGCGACCGCTCGGTTGATCCGCAGTTCCGACGTGTTCCTGTCCCCGAGGCTCCCGCCCATGTCTGCGAGCGCCTTGTTGATGCCGTCAAACTCGCGGAGGCCATCCTCGGGGAAGCCTGCCAGAACCAGTTGCTTTCCCAATTGAAACCTCAGGCCAAACTGCCGTTTCGGGTCTGTGGTTGCGGCGAGGTCCGCGCGAATGACCGGAATCAGGCGGTCATTGAGGTACGCCATCGCGTCGGGGGCCGCTGCTTCACGAATGGCCGCGAGCCGCTCGATCATGCGCCGGGTGCTCGCCGGGAGCGGCCGCAGCGGCACAATGGCGCCGGAGTTGGTCACGGCGCAAAACGGGTCGTAGGGGAGCCGGGCTTCGCTGACGGAAGGAGCCGCCGCGATGGCGGCCATTGCCACCCCCCAGAGCACGCCGAAAAGCGCGAACAGATCCCCTCCACCGCCTCTTCGGTACATGCAGCGCATTCAGCCAGACTAATGCGGTACGTCTTCCGCGCCAACCATCGCTCTGGGCAGTCTACGTTCCAGCGAATGAACTGGTAGATATCCGGGGCCAATGGCGTTAGGGGCTATAGGAGGACTTGCCGGAACCCGGAAAATCTTGCGGATCGGAGCTGCCCTTCAGACGCGACGCATCCCGTCATTCGCGGGGCGCGGGCGCCCGCGAAGGCAGGACGCGCCCTTCGAGAATCAGAGGTCCAGAACCTGAAGGGGTTTGGCGAAAACCAGGTTCCTTCTCTGCGCTCTCTGCGTTCCCTGTGGTCTAAGTCCAAACGGGCAGGCCTCCAGGCCCACGTGAATGCCACGGACATGAGCGCCGGGCGGGGAAGGATTTGCCACAAAGAGCGCAGGGAACGCAGAGACTTGGAAGGACGGGATCGGCTTCCCAGGTCCACCCATCCCACCGAAGGGCGAAAAAACGGGCGAGGCGTACTCCTGGGAATCCATCATACCCTTCCTCCGCGATCGGTTATCCGTATTGAAGGACGCGTCCTGGCGCGAAGGCGCGAAGCACGCGAAGAGATTCAGGGGAAACTCAAGAATCGGGATACTTATTCGGGCATCAGGAATCCCAGATCCCCCTTCTCTCCCTTCGCGTTCTTCCTCCGTCGCGTGCGTCATTCCGGAATCGTTCCGCCTCAAACAGGCTCTCAGCCTCCCAAACCGAACCCGGCACGGTAGTCCTTGTGAATCAAGGGCTCCGCCTCGGGTAGGTTCCTGGCTCGCCCGAGGACGGAGTCCCACTCGACGCGCCGTTGGAGGCGTGCGGCGAGATTGCCCACCAGCAACGCCTCGGTGAAGGGACCCGAGTACGCGAACCCGGCCTTGGCATCCTCCGGCCTCTTGTCCTTGCATGCCTGGATCCACTCGGCGCGGTGGCCGATGGAACGAGGAATCGTCTTCGGAGGGAGCGTGAAGGACTCCCGCCGGCTGGCAGGAAACAACCGAGGCGCGCCGGACCATCCGCCGCAGAACATCGTTCCCTTGTCGCCGATGAAGAGAATCCCGTTGTCGGAGAGGTCGATTTCATCCGCGAGATCGGCGGGTTTCGAGGGAAGCTTGCCACCGTCGTACCACGCCATCTTGAGCGCCGGTTGCGCGTCCCGCGCCGCGAACTCGAATGTAATCACCTGCCATGCCGGATAGGTCTCCCGGCCCAGTGGGGAGGTCTGTGCCTCGGCCGCGACGGGTGCGCCGAGGTCGAGCGCATAGAAGGCCGGGTCCAGATTGTGAACGGCCATGTCGCCCAGCGCGCCGGTGCCGAAGTCAAACCAACCCCTCCATGAGAACGGATGGTACGCCGTGTGATAGGGCCGCGGGCGCGCGCAACCGAGCCAGAGATCCCAATCCAGGTTCGCGCCGGGTGTCATGCCCTCGGCGGGTCGGTCGGCGGGCTGTTTCCACCACCGGCCCGGACGATCGCTCCAACCGTGAACGTCCTGCACGTTCCCGATGGCTCCCGCCTGGATCCATTCGCGCGTGAGCCGCAGGCCGTCGCCCGCATGGCCGTTGTTGCCCATCTGCGTGACGAGACCGGTTTGGATGGCGACCCTGGTCATGACCCGCGCCTCCTCGATGGTATGGGCCATGGGCTTCTCGACGTAGACGTGCTTGCCCGCGCGCATCGCGGCCAGCGCGATGGGGGCATGCATGTGGTCGGGTGTGGCGATCATGACCGCCTCGATGTCCTTCCGTTTCTCGAGCATCTGCCGGTAATCCTTGAAGCGCTCAGCGTTCGGGAACGCCTTGAACGTGCCCGCCGCCTTCGCCCAGTCGACGTCGCAGAGCGCGACGATGTTCTCGTTCTTCATTTCGCCGAGAACACCGCCGCCCTGTCCACCGACGCCCACGCCCGCGATGTTTAACTTCGCGCTGGGAGGCGTCTGGCCCCGGTTTTGGCCCAGGACATGGCGCGGTAGGATTTGGATCCCCGCCGCAATCGTGGCGGCGGACTGGAGGAAGCGTCTTCGTTTCATGGAGGTGAGGGAGGCATCATTCCCGGGCTGTTGACCCGCGTCACCCATTCTGTTGCGGCTCGTTGGCGGCCGCAGGACGCGCCCTTCGAGAATCAGAGGTCCAGGACCTGAAGGTGTTTGGCGAAAACCAGGTTCATTCTCTGCGCTCTCTGCGTTCCCTGTGGCCTAAGTCCAAACGGGCAGGCCTCCAGGCCCACGTGAAGGCGACGGACATGAGCGCCGGACGGGGAGGGATTTGCGACAAAGAACGCAGGGAACGCAGAGACTTGGAAGGACGGGATCGCCTTCCCAGGTCCACCCATCCCACCGAAGGGCGAAAAAACGGGTGAGGCGTACTCCTGGGAATCCATCATCCCCTTCCTCCGCAATCGGTTCTCCGTATTGAAGGACGCGTCCTGTCCCGGCCGTGGGGCGTCCCGGGGCTGAGAGGGTTCGAGCCGGAGACGGGAGTACGTCGCTGGCCCACAAATCGCTACAGCCTCTTGGAGGGCGGCGAAACCCGCTCGGTCCGACCCTCAGGGCTTGACCAGCCGGAAGTATCCCGTCCCGGCCGACGGAAGGCTCGCTGCCGGCACAAGGACGGTCTTCTGGCTCCCCATCTGAAGGATGTTGCCCAGGGCCGGATCGACCCAGGCTCCCGCGGACAGCGTGGGTGCTGCCTGCACGACAAATCCCGTGGCCGGCGCATCCCACGAGAGCCAGTACCGCGCCGTCGGAGGCACCGGAATAACGCCCGTCGCATCGGCGGCCACCACGGCCCATTTCCCTGCGTCCAAAGTCTCAGCGGTGAAGGTGTCCTCCACCGGCGTTGCGACACCGCTGATTCCAACGCGACCCAACGTTGCGGACTGGCCCAGGTTGCCCGTGCCGTTGGGTTGGATTCCCACATAGGCAAAGAGCGGATCGGCAAAGAGTTCCGCCGCGGCGGCCGGCATCGACACATTGGTCACGGAGCCACTCGGCGTCGTCAGCGTGATCTCCGTGTTGTTTCGAAGGGTGACTGTCCATGTGCCCACGGGCGAGGCGTCCGAGATGCTGGCGAGCGTACCGACAGGACCGGCGGTGGGATCGGTGTTCCAGAACATCGAGTTCCCGCTCGGAAGGTTGGTCTTGTACATGAAGCGCGCCGTGCCGGTGCCGTCCGCGTTGTTGGCGATCTGAACGAACACCACCTGCGGCGCATTCCAATCGATGGCCGAGTCGCCGGGGCCGTAGGGCATTCCCGCTTCGGGAACGAGGAGAAGGTGCGCCTGGAAACCGCTGTGCGCGGCGCCGGGGAAGCTGTCGATCTTGATCGCGTAACTGACGGGTTGCGGGTTGCCCACCCACGAATACGTCGTGGGATTGCCTTCGGCATCCGCGGCCTGTGTACGGATGTTCTGCCGTTGGTATTGGTCCGCAGCGGTGGCTGCGACTCGAAGGCCGGGGGTGGCCGCGGCGATGCGGAGTGTCGGCGGCGGGGGCGGCGCCGTGTTGGTGTTCGCCAGCAGCGTTATGTTGTCGACCCAGAAGACGGTC
>JBBQIU010000196.1:0-6034 GCA_038325245.1 Verrucomicrobiota bacterium | reverse complement strand
GTTGCTCGGGTCGTCTTTCATGCCGCTTGGAGCTTTGCCGCAGCGCCCCTCGGCGCTCCCATCGTGGATGCGTCCGCTGGCAACGGCATTCACTGGTTCTTTTACACGTCGCAAACGTTCCAGATGCAACTCTTCTTCCTCATCGCCGGATTCTTCGGACACTTGCTGTATCATCGACGAGGCTTTGCGGGCTTCGCCCGGCACCGGTTGCTGCGGGTTGGCGTGCCGTTGGTGGTCGGCTGGTTTGTCCTGTATCCGTTGGTGGTGGCGGCCTTCGTGACGGGGGCAAATGTCTCGGGCCGCAACGTAGTCGAGCTTCCGCTGCCGGTGCTCTTCACGCTGATGTACAAAAAGGGGCTGATGTTCGTTCCGAGGCCGTTGGGATGACTGTTCACTCTCACTCGTCTCTGGTTCCTCTACTATCTGCTGTGGCTCTATGCGGTGGTGCTGGGGCTCCATTTCCTGCTCACCCGCTCGGAGTCGGCGGGCACCCGCCTGCGTGGTTGGTCGGACGGTTGGGTCGTTTGGGTGATGCGATCGCCCAGCTTTATCCTCTGGCTGACTTTGGGCATGGGGTTGTTTCTCTGGCCGATGAAGGGCTGGTTCGGGGTGGACACTCCCGTCGGGTCGTTGCGGCCGTCGGTGCCGGTGCTGATCTTTTACGGCTCTTTCTTTGGCCTTGGCTGGTTGTTGCACCGGCAGGCAGGTCTGCTGACCGGATTGGTCCGGCACTGGCGCTGGCAGTTGGTGCTGGGCTTGGTGCTGTCTGTTCCGCTGTTCATCGCCTTTCGTGCGGCGCAGAACCAAGGAGTCGTCGGTTCCATCACGGCTCATTATCCCAACGTGGAAGCGAATCAGTTCAAGGATTGGCCCACTTTCCTGGCGCGGCTGCGGTCGGCCAACCAACCGGAAGCGGTCCCGGTCGAATTGGCCAATCTCTGGCGCCGACTCCTGCCCAAAGCGCACGAGACCATCCTCCGCATGTCCGATGGCAGCGGCCCCGACCATCGCGCCGGAGTGGCGGATGCCATCAACAAACTTCTGATTCAACCCGCCATGTTTGGCACGGAGTCGATTCCAGTCGGGCTGCCTCCTCCCGCAGACGTGGCCAGCCGTGCCACGATCGAGAATCGTGCGACTCTGGAGCGCCTGTTTCCCGGATCGCTGGCGGGCAACCCACAAGCGCTGAGCTGGTATCGCCCGGCGAAGCTCGCCTACTCGATGGGCTACGGGCTGGTGATGTGGCTGCTCATCTTCGGGACGCTCGGTTTATTTCAGGCGCGCTGTCTGGGGCACAGTCCCGCCTGGCGCTACGTGGCGGACAGTTCGTATTGGATTTACCTGATCCATTTGCCGCTTGTGGCCCGGTTGCAAGTCTGGATGGCACCGTGGCCGTGGCCCGGATCGGTGAAGTTCCTCCTCCTGAACCTGATCCTGTTCGCGATCCTCTTCCGCAGCTACCAATACCTAGTCCGTTCGACCTTCATCGGTCGGTTACTGAACGGACAGAGCTATCCGTTCGTGGCCTGGCCATTCAGAGGGAGGGAGAAACGCCATAAAGGTCCAAACCTCCTCACGTAATGAACCCAACCGGAGAAGAACTGTTGTTCCAACTGGCGCTGACCAAGCCGGTCGGTGAACGCGCGGCGTGGCTCGACCGCGAATGCGGAAGCGATGCTGCCTTGCGCGCCCGCCTCGAAGCCTTGCTCGCGGCGCATGAGCAACCCGAAACGTTGCTGGCCACGAAGGTCGAAACCGCACGGCCCACCATCAAGCTCGATCTCGCCGATGCTCCCGACGAAGCGGTGGGCCAGACGCTGGGACGTTACAAGCTCCTGGAGCGGGTCGGCGAAGGCGGGTGCGGCGTGGTCTATGTCGCCGAGCAGACTGAGCCGGTGCGACAGGGTGCGGCGCATTGTGATCAGGCCGATGTCGCGATGTTTGGATCGGATGGGTTCCCGAACGGATTTGAACCTGAACTCGTCAGGCCTCGGGGAGGGCCAATTTATTTGGCGATTATTTGGAAACGCGCCCCAGTGCATCAGAGCGCGCCAGAGAGCGCCCAAAAGCCAGAGAAAATCAGGAACTGTGCCAAAAAAGAAGAAAACCGCTGAAGGCTAGCGGCTTAAGTCGTTGCGGTGCAACGGAAGTTGGTGGCGGGGCTAGGATTTGAACGAGTTAAGACTTTCTGTTGCGAGCAGCGACAGAAAGTCGGGTTGAACTGAATCCGGCGGGGAACGGAACCTCGTTTGGAAATTCCGTCAGGTTTCGGGGGGTGGCGTCGTGGAACGGGTGGGGGTCTGCGGCTTCCGATTGCGGATCCGGCGATTCGGGCGCGCCCGCGAGAGGCGGCCGCGGTGGATCGGAAAGCCGCGGAAAGGGCGGAAACGTGCTCGGGAGCTAAAGATCGCGGGTGTCGCGTCGGGAGAATTCAAGCGCGGCGGGTTGATCGGGACGTCGATGGGGGAGAAAGAGGGAGGCTTCATGGAGAGAATTTGCGTCGAGGACGAAGGTTCCGGATCAGGTACAGGTGTCCATGGTGGCAATGCGGGCACAGCGGCAGGGACTCGACGCCGGAGTCAACGGTGGCGGCGTGTGCGGATTGGCCGTCCGGGGCCGAGGGGATTGCGGTGTTGGTCAGGAGGCGTCGGGCGTGTTTCCTGTCCGGGGCGTTGGCGGAGCTGGCCAGGCCGTAGTGACGAACTTTGGGAAATCCCCGGGGCAGGACATGGTGAAGAAATCGATGGATGAATTCCTCGGCTGTAAGGCACAGCCGTCGAATCTGCCCGGTTCGGTTGTCGCGATAACGAAAGATAACGCGCTCGCCGTCGAGGGCTTCGATTCGGCTGTTGGTGATGGGGACCCGGAAGACATAGCGAGCGAGGTACTCGAGGACCTTGGTGCCGGCGCCGGCGTGCTGGCAATGGACCACCCACGGTTTCTGCCAGACCCGGAACGGAGCCTGGACGTCGGGGAGCCCTCTGCGAAAGGCGTCGCGCATCTTGGCGCGAAAGATGACCGATAGGGCGCGCACGGGGACCAGGAAGGCGGGGTGTTTGGCTGCGATCCAATGTTGGCTGTCGGCAGAGAACCCGCCGGCGCTGACGAGGAGGTGAACGTGGGGGTGGTACAACATCGCCCGCGTCCAAGTGTGGAGGACCGCCAGGACGGTGGGCGTCGCCCCCAGCCAGCGTGGATCGGCGGTGAGTTTGAGTACGGATTGGGCGGCGCAACGAAGGAGCGTTCCGTACACCTTCATCTGATGCCCGAAGGCGAGAGAGCGCAGTTCGGCGGGCAGAGTGAACGTGAGCAGGAAGTGCGGCAGGGGAAGAAGGAGCGAGCGCTGACGTTACAGCCAGGAATCGGCCTGCTCGCCGTGGCATTTGGGACAGTGCCGATTCCGGCAGGAGTGATAGGCGTAGCGCAGGTACCCGCAGTGATCACACTGCGCGACGTGGCCGCCAAAGAACTCGGTGCGGCAGTTCTCGATGTCCCGGAGAGCGCGTTGCTGGCTGGGGAGCAACGCGTGGCTTGCCCGGTAAGCTGCGCCGTGTTGGCGGAGGATGTCCGCCACCTCGATCATGCTGGCTCGGGCTTTACAGACCGCGCATCAGGGCATTGAGCGGATCGCGAAGTAGGGCCAATGCCGGCGCGGTCAGGTGGGTGTAGAGCGCCGTGGTGTTGGGTGAAGTATGGCCCAGGTTGGCTTGGATGATCCGCAGGCTGACACCCGCTTCCAGGAGGTGTGTTCCGTAGCAGTGGCGCTTAGGCCGAGCACGGCATAAGCGCCAAAATGCCGGGAACCGGATTATGCCGAATTGGACGGGAAAGCCCCTCGATAGCCGCGGAAATTGGAGGTTTTCGAAATCCGAACTCGGCATATTCAGAGGCTCTGCAGAAAGGCCAGGAGTCGGTCATCTGGTCGGTAGCGAGACGAGCTTCCATTGAACGGCTGCGTCTTGGCTAACGCCTGCTCCTTGAGTTCCAGATTGGCGTGAAGATAGACTTGAGTGGTCTCGATCGATTCATGGCCCAACCAGAGGGCGATGACCGAACGATCCACCCCGTGCTGTAGAAGATCCATCGCCAGGCTGGCGGAGTACGTGCGCAGTAAAGTAAGCGTGCAACAACTCGGAGAAGGTGGCGTGGGTCTTCATGAGAACCGCCCCCCTTCATCTCGTTCCCAGCGGCGGGTGGCCAGTTGCAGCAGTTCGGGTGTGGCCGAGAGATACCAATACGTGTCGGTCACATGTCCGTGCCCCAGATATGTGGTCAACTCGGGCAGATGCGCTTCGACGTCCTGATCGGTTCGGTACCAGTGCAAGAGCGTCCTGATGCTGAAACGGTGCCTCAGGTCATGGATACGAGGCCCGTGACGGTCGGTGGGCTGGCGCAAGCCGATCTGCCGTGAGACACAGATGAACCAGTGGCGGACGATCGAGTACGTCAAGGGGGTCCAGCGTTCGGAGAGAAGGAAGCGCGGGCTCTGGGGCCGCGGGCACATGAGATCCCGCAGACACGCATAGCGTCGAAGCGCCTCCCGGGTGGAGTCGTGGATTGGAACCAGTCGTGACTTGTTGCCTTTAGTCTGACGGAGCGTGAGGACGCCTCCTAAGTACTCCTGGAGGTGCTTGCTCAGGGCCTTCATCGCGAACCTCCCGGCCAAGGTTGCGCCAGCCTCCGCAAGGCCAGCAAATCCACCTTGGCGTAGATCTCGGTGGTTTGGGGCAGTTGATGGCGGAGGACCTCGCCGATTTGGGTCAAGGACGCTCCGCCCCGAAGCATGCACGTGGCCAGCGAATGGCGCAGCAAGTGCGCCCCACGATGTCCAGGATCGAGTTGCGCACGGGTGCGGGCGCGGTCGACAATTCCGTCGATGGCGGCGGAGCCCGAGAAGCCCTGTCGCGGGGCTTTGCTCCGGATGAACACACGACGGGAGGAGCACTGTGGCCGTCCCTGCTTGAGGTAGCCGGCGAGAGCCCGGCCCACGTCGGGTGGTAAAGGCAATCGATCGATGCGCGCGCTCTTGCCGCAGACCCTGAGTTCTCCGGCCCCCCAGTTGATGTCCTCCAACCTCAACTGCACGACTTCGCCAGCCCGCAGACCCAGTCGTGCCAAGAGTAATAGGACCGCGTAATCGCGCCGACCGACGGGACGCCCTTGGTCGCAGCCGTTCAAAAGCCGCTCGACCTCCTCCCGGTCCAGGGACTGAGGGAGTCCGGCGTGGGGCCTACAGGCAACGGTGGGAACAGCGGCCGCGAGATTGCTGGCCAGTTGTCCGGTTTGATACAGATGCCCCAAGAAACTCCGCAGAGCGCTGGTTGCCAGTTGAACCCGCTTCGAGCTGAATTCGGCCAAGCCGCCGAGGATGAACTCGGAGACATTGTGGGAACGCAGCGCCGACAACCGGAGTCGACCAGAGCCGAACCGGTGCCCCAGAAACCGCCGGACTATCGAAAGATAGTTCTCCAACGTGCTCTGAGCCAAACCCCGTTCTTCCGTCAGGAACCGTGTGTAGTGCTGCTCCACACGATCCATAGGGCTCTCCAGGGCCCGGACCACGACGGCAGGAATCACGTTGGTTTGGCGCAACTGACGGAGCAAGAGCGACAAGGTCGATGGGTCCACACTGCTCCGGTGGCGGCGTCTCCACCGAGCGCCAAAGAACTCACGTACTTGCTCCTCGTCGAACGCTTCGACCGGGAGGACCTTTCGCTCAAGCCATCGACTCAAGTCCGACACCAACCGCAACTTCTGGCGGGCCAGCGGCCGCGAGTACCCCAGCTCGGAGAGGCGCTGGGCATAGCCGTTCAGGTAAGGTTCCAGGGGACCACGCCGCAAGTGCTGCGCGTGGTGAGGGTGCGCATAGAATTGCTCGATCATCGGTGTCCTCTCGTTGCTCCTGAGGTTCAGGAGTCGAAGGACAATGACCCTCGGATTATGCCGTGTGGCAACCTGGCGAATGCATGGAATACCCTCGGCTTTCGAGCGATCAGCCCGTCCAACTCGGCATAATCCGGTTCCCGGCATTTTG
>JBBQIU010000195.1:0-6046 GCA_038325245.1 Verrucomicrobiota bacterium | reverse complement strand
CAGAGCCCGGGTATACTTGGCCTCGCCCGCGTCCGCCTGGGTCTCAACCAGGTTCAGTCCCGTTTTCACGGGATCGACCAGGATCGCCCCCGCCGCTTTCATGTCGGCCAGAGCCTTTTCCGTTAAGGCCAGGCCCTCCGTGTGCAACGGACCGCTTCGAATCATTTCGCGCAGCACGCCGAGCCTCGCCCCAGTCAGCCCCTTCGGATCCACATAGCTCGTGTAAGTACGGTCCGGAAGCTTCCCGATGGAGGCTTCGGTGATAAGATCGCCCGGGTCGTAGCCCGCGATCACATCCAGCACCGCCGCGCAATCATAGACACTTCGTCCCATGGGCCCACCCTTCTCCTGGCCCGGGGCGCTCCACATCATCCCCCGGCGGCTGATCAAACCCTGACTCACTGCAAACCCTACCAGGTTGCCGTGCGCGCTTGGGTTGACAATCGAACCTCCGGTATCACTTCCCAACCCCACCGTCCCAAACCAGGCCGCCATCGCCGCGCCCGTTCCGGAACTGGATCCACCGCCGTATTTCTTGGCATTGTAAGGACTGACCACCGGCCCCTTCCATGTGCTCCCACCGGGCGCCGCCACCCCGTACCAGTCCGACTGGTTGAGCTTCGCAAGTATGATCGCCCCCGCGTCCCGCAATCGTTGGATCACGAACGCATCCCGTGACGGTTGCGACGTGGCCATGGGTTTGAACCCGCCGCTCGTCGGCATGTCCTTCGTGTCGAACACGTCCTTGGGCATGATCACAATCCCATGCAGTGGGGAACGTGGACCCTTTGCCCGCCGCTCGGCATCCAACGCCCGTGCCTCCTCGAGCGCCTTCGTGTTTAGCGTCAGGACCGTATTGAGCTTCGGTCCGCTCTGGTCGTACGCCTCGATCCGCGCCAGATACAACTGAACCAGGCGCTCCGATGTCAGCGATCCCTTCTCCATCGCCATCTGCAAGTCCGCAATGGTGGCCGTCTCGAGGGACACCGAGGCCGCCTTCACCCCGTCTACGGCCAGAGGAAGGACCGCCATCAGTACGGCCAGTCGAAGTCCCCCGCCGACGTCCAGGGGGTGACGTGGAGTGAGTGAATGAGCGTAGCGCATAATTACTTTGAGCTGAGGGTTCGTTCGAAAGTCTCTCCCGGGAGAGCCGGAGTGACTGCCGGTGGCTTCCGTCGGCGGGTCGCCTGTTCGACACCGTAAGCCACCTGCAATAGCTTCAGATCGTCGAACGACTTGCCAACCAACTGAATCCCCACCGGCAGGTTGTCACTCGTGTACCCGCCCGGAAGAATGACGCCTGGCAACCCCGTCGTGGACGTCAGGTTGTTCAGGGAACTGGCCGGCCCCGGACTCGACGGCACGCCGTTGGGTGGAGGCGTGGACCGGTACAGCAGCACCATCGCGTCCAGATCGTGACGGGTGATGAGGTCGTCAATGAGTTCCCGGACTGCCTTGCGACTGCGATACCGCGCCTCGAATTCGGGATTCTCATCCGCCGGAGGATAGGAAACGGCCTTCTGGTATCGCTCCGTGAACTTCTCGGGCCCAACCTTCGCGATCATCTCCTCCATCGTCTTAAAGGGCCGATTCGGCCCCAAACGGCTCAGATAGACATTGCCCGCCGTGATCACTTCAAATTCCGCCACCCCACTCGCGGCGCTCGAGGACTGCCGCCTCAGGTCAATCCCGGTTAGGACGGGGTCCATCACCTGCGCTCCAGCCTTGACCAAATCCGCCAGGAATGACTCGAAGACCGCTTTGGCCGGGGCGTCCTCGGGCGCCGTGCTGACCATCTCCCGCAACACACCGATCCGGCGGCCCGCTATCTTTGGCGAGCCGAGCTGCTCCGCCCATTCCATCTTCGGGAAGCGGCCGATGCCCTGATAGGTATCCAAGTCTTCTGGATCCCAGCCCGCCATGCATCCCAACAGCACCGTCATGTCGTAGACGTTGCGCGCCATCGGACCCGCACGATCCTGGGTCGGTCCCCGGGGCACGATCCCCGTCCGGGTGATCAGGCCCTGCGTCGCCACCATCCCCGCCAAGCTGCAATAGGCGGCAGGATTCTGGACCGAACCTCCGGTGTCAGTCCCGATACCCACCGTGGCGAACCAGCAGGCAATCGCGGCTCCCGTTCCATTGCTGGAGCCGCCCGGTTGGAACCCGTCGTTGTACGGGTTCTTTGTCGCCCCGATCGGATGGGTCGGCCCGAAGGCGTCGGCGCCAAACCAGTTCACCGTTGCCACCTTGGCCGTGATGATGGCGCCCGCCGCCCGCAGTCGCGCCACCACCCCCGCATCGTGTTCCGGAATGGGATTCCCGAAGGGCTTGAAACCCGCGGAAGTCGGTAGTCCCTCCATGTCGATGAGATCCTTGATCACAACGGGGATGCCGTGCATGGGCGAGCGCCGCCCCTTGGTCCGACGTTCCTCATCCAGCGCCCGCGCTTCCTCCAGAGCCTTGGGATTCGGTGTGATGACGGAGTTGATCCTGGGACCCTGCTTGTCATAGGCGTCGATCCGCGCCTGGTAGAGCTTCACCAACTTCTCCGAGGAGAGTGTTCCGGCGTCCATCGCGGCCTGTATGTCCGCAATGGTCGCTGTCGAGAGATCCAAGGACGCTCCGAGTGTCGCCGGAGAAGCGAACGTCAGGGAACCGGCAGTCACCAGTAGGGAAAGCCAGAGGCGGGTTTTCATGCGGTTCATCGGGTTACATTGTGGCTGTGGTTGAGGTCAGTTGTTCGGTTCGTCCTCATGTCGTAAATCCTTTCGGTTTTTGCCACCCGCCAAAGCGCGTCTCCATCTCCTGCGCCACCGCAATGGCCACGTCCTCCCGCCAAGGTCGCGCGACCACCTGCAATCCCAATGGCAAACCCTCCGGCGAGGTTCCCGCCCGCACCACCAACGCCGGCCAACCCGTCACGTTGAACAGGCTCCGGTAACTCGTCGTCTCGGGCGCCCGTTGGCCAATCACCCGCGCCGGGGCGGCGTCTGTGGGACAAATCAGCACGTCGTACTTTGCGAACCACGTCAGCATCCGTGATCGCAACTCGTCCTGTTGTTCCAGCAGCACTTCGAAATCCGGAACTGAAAGTGAAGGACCGTCGAACACCCTGCCCGGTGAAGGCGGATGAGTTCCCACTCGCTCGTTCACGCGCCCGATGAAGGCGCCCCCGTCCGCTCCCCGGACTCGCGGCAGCAACCCGTATGCCTCCATGTAACCCGCGGGTGCCGATTCCTCGACGGGGCACCCCAGGCCTTCCAACACCTTCGCCGCCGCCTTGACCATGGCGACCGTCTCCGCAGTTGGACCGTGGTACCCGTTCACGTCCGTGAAGAACGCGACCCGTAGCTTCCTGAGATCGACCGCCCACGGGTCGCCCACAGGCATCGGCTTGATGGCCGCATCCTGGAAGTCCGGACCCGCGAGCAGTGGAAGCAGCAGCGCAATGTCTTCGACCCGCCGCGCCATGGGACCGATCTGTTGGTAGGCGTCGTATACTCCGCCGAAATCAACCACATGCCCCGTCCGGGGAATCCGGCCCGAGGTTCCCTTCAATCCGACGATGCCATTGCAGTGCGCCGGATTCCGGATGCTACCCCCGAAGTCACTGCCGATGTCGAAGGCGGCTCCGCCTGCGGCCACGATCGAGCCCGCGCCACCGCTGCTGCCGCCGCACGATCGGGAGGGATCATAGGGATTACGGGTCACTCCGAAGAGAATGTTGACCGTCGTTCCCAGATCCCTCAGGCCGGGACTGCCCAGGGTGAACTCGGGCGTGTTAGTCTTCCCCAAAAGGATCGCGCCTGCGGCACGAGCCCGCGCCACCGCCGTCGAATCCACGCTGGGAACGCGATTCAGCCAACCCAACGTGCCACCGGTCGTCCGGACTCCCGCCGTGTCCAGGGAGTCCTTGATCGTCATCGGCACGCCGTGAAGCGGCCCCGCAATCTCACCCTTCGCGAGCTTCTCGTCGGCGAGCCGGGCTTCCAAGAGCGCCCGCTCGCCGCACAGGGTGACGACGGCGTTCAGAATCGGGTTCACCTTCTCGATCTGCTTCAGGTAGGCCTGAACGGCCTCCGTTGCGGAGACCTTCTTGCTCCGGATTTCCTGGGCAAGCTGGGTCGCCGACATCGAGGTAATCTCGGTCGAGGTGTCTCGCGCGGCCGGTGTACCAACTGAGGCGGCAGGTGAACGAACGGTCGTGGCGGAGGCCAGTACGGCGGTCACCCGTGAGAAGGGTTGAAACAAACCGCGTCGGTTTACGGTTCGGCGCCCGCGCGCCACGGGAGTCGGGGTGGAGGAAGGAGACAGGTTCATATTCGGATTCGTTAGGGTTCAGATCGCCGGTGGTTTCCAACCGCCCAGGGCACTCTCGAGATGCTCCGCGACTGCGAAGGCGACATCCTCGCGGAAGGGACGCGCAACAACCTGCAGCCCGATCGGCAGCCCATTCGCCGTCCCGCATCGCACCACCACGGACGGCCAGCCCGTCAGGTTATAGATCGTGGTGTAGCCCGCGCCGGACGGCGCATCCTCTCCAATCAGTCTCGCGGGAGAGGAGTTTGTCGGACAAATCAGCACGTCGTAGTCCTTGAACCAGGAAAGATACTGGCGCTTCAGCTCGTCCCGCCTTTCCACGATGGCGCTCAGCTCGGGAACCGTGAGTAAGGGCCCGTCAAACTTTCGGCCCGCGGCCGGGAAGGTTGTCCCAACCCGGTCCGCGATGCGCTTGATCCACTGGCTGCTGTCCGCGAAGCGCAACTTTGGATAAAGCGGCCAGATCTCGACGTATCCGTCCGGCGCGGATTCCTCAACGGACTGACATCCTTCCTCCAGGACGCGCGCGGCCGACTTCACCGTCTCGACCGTCTCCGGGGTCGGTTTGTGGTAGTTCTCCACATCCGCGAAGAACGCGACCCTCAGCTTCTTGAGTTCCACGTCCGCCGCCGGCCGGAAGGGTGCTGGAACAATGGCTGCATCCAGGTAATCCGGTCCCGAGATGATCGGCGTGATGAGGATCAGATCCTCCACGCGCCGCGCCATCGGCCCGATCTGCTGCTGGTTGTCGTAGATGCCGCCGTAATCCACCGAATGGCCCGTTCGCGGCACGCGTCCGGATGTGGGTTTGATCCCCGCGATTCCATTGTGGTGGCATGGCGAACGAATGCTGCCGCCGAAGTCGCTGCCGATGTCGAAACCGGACCCGTAGGCCGCAACGATCGATCCCGCCCCGCCACTGCTCCCCGCGCAGCTCCGCAGCGTGTCGTACGGATTACGGGTCAGTCCAAACACCAGATTCATCGTGGTGCCGACGGAGTAGGAACCGCTTCCGATCGTGAACTCGGGTGTATTGGTCTTGCCGAGAAGAATGGCGCCCGCAGCGCGCGCCCGTCCCACTGATGTGGCGTCGTGTTGCGGGACAAAGTTGAATCGTCCGAGCGTTCCCCAGGTGGAACGGACGCCCGCCGTGTCGAGCGAATCCTTGATGGTCATCGGCACCCCGTGCAGCGGTCCCTTCAAAATGCCTGCCGCCAGCGATTCGTCCGCTGCCTTCGCCTCGCGCAGCGCCAGATCGAACGAACGCGTCACCACCGCGTTCAAGTGCGGATTTACCCGCTCGATCCGAGCGATGTACGCCTTCACCACCTCGGTCGCCGACACCTTCTTCCCGCGGATCATCTCCGCCAGGCGCGTCGCCGAACACTGCGCAAGCACTTCCGTCTTGTCCTTGGACGCCAGAAATCCGTTGGAAGGCGCCGAAGCCGCCGCCAGACGGGCCGGTGCCTGCGTCGCCAGAATGGCCGGCGCCCCCCAGACCTTCGCCCGGGCAAAGAAGGAACGACGGCTGTCCAGGCCGGGAGAACGTCGCCGGGTACGGTTCTGGGGATTCGGCGTGGATGTCACCGCACGTTGGGATTCGGAGTATTGCATGGTCATTCCCTCTGGCTCTTGATCTAGGGCTGTTCTCACCCGCTGAAATTCTGCCATCAATTCGTCAGGGTTGACAGTAACTGTAATCGTGGTAGCTTGCAGGGCAATG
>JBBQIU010000194.1:0-6078 GCA_038325245.1 Verrucomicrobiota bacterium | reverse complement strand
GTTATGGCGGGCCGCGTGTCGGTGCTGCCGCCGTCGCTCGATCTCGAGCGACTCCGGCCCCGGGAGCGTCGCCCGAACGCGCGACCGCAGATTCTCTTTCTGGGCGGTGACTTCTTCCGCAAGGGCGGTCCGTCGCTACTGGAGGCCTTTCGGCGCGACTTTTCGGCGATGGCGGAACTGCATGTGATCACGCAGTCGGACATCGGATCGGAACCCGGCGTCGTGGTTCACCGGGGCATCGCGGCGCAAAGTGATGCGTGGTTCGAGCGTTGGACGCAGGCGGATGTCTTCGTCTTTCCGAGCGCGCTGGAGACCTTCGGGATCGTGCTGGTGGAGGCGATGGCATTCAGGGTGCCCGTGGTGTCAAGTCGCGCGGGTGCGGCAGTCGAACTGTTGGACGAGGGACGGGCTGGCTTGCTCCTGGATGCGGTCACGCCAGAGGCGTTGTCGGCGGCCATCCAACGTGTGTGGAGCGATCCCGTGGGTGCGAAGGCGCGGGCGGAGCGTGGACGGGAACGCGTGGAACGGGACTTCGATCTGCGGCGGAATGCCGCAGTGATGGCCGAGTGGCTGCGCGATGCTAAGACTGCCTCGGCTCCGTGAACCCCAGTTGACGGCGTCGGCGCCAGAGTTCTGTGGGCTTGAAGATCCCGAGCGGCGTGAGGATGCCCGTGATGAGCTCGGCGGGGGTGACATCGAAGCCGGGGTTGCGGGCGTGGCTGCCTGGATTTGCGATGCGGATGTAGGCGTGCTTTCCCTGGGTGGTTCGACCCCAGGCTCCGAGGACCTCCTCCTCGGAACGTTCTTCAATCGGGATGTCGGCTCCGGCCTCGAGGGTCCAGTCCAGGGTGGACAAAGGGATGGCGACGTAGAACGGGATCTTATGGCGCCGCGCCAGCACGGCCTTGGTATAGGTGCCGATCTTGTTGGCGACGTCCCCGGTGCGACCGAGAACGCGGTCCGCTCCGACGATGACGAGATCGACCTCGCCGCGTTGCATGAGATGGCCGGCCGTGTTGTCGGCGATGACATGGTGGGGGATGCCTTGCTGGCCGAGTTCCCACGCAGTGAGGGAGGCTCCCTGGGAACGTGGGCGGGTTTCGTCGCAGTAGACGTGGAATTTCCGTCCGGCGGCCTGGGCGGCGTAGAGAGGCGCCGTGGCGGAGCCGATATCGACGAAGGCCAGCCAGCCGGCATTGCAGTGGGTGAGAATGTTCATGCCTTCGCCGATGAGGGAAAGGCCGTTTTCACCAATCTCCCGGCAATGACGGACATCCTCCTCGGCGAAGGCTTCGGCGGCTTGCAGCGCTAGGCTCTGGCGTTCGGCGACGGTGGTTCCGGCGGCGATCGCGGTCTGGATGCCGCGCATGGCATTGACGGGATCGACGGCGGTGGGCCGGGCTTTGGCGAGCGTTCGGAAGACGAGGGCGGCGTGGCGTTGGAAGGCGGGGATGGATCGGCCAGGAAAGGCGCGAAGGCCCTGGGCGAATCCGTAGGCGGCCGTGGCGCCAATGGCGCCGGCGCCACGGACGACCATGTCGCGGATGGCGGCGGCGGTGGCGCGGAAGTCGGGAGTGGCGACGACGGTGAAGCGGTGCGGGAGGAGGCGTTGTTCGACGAGGAGAACGGCGTTGCTTTTTGGGTCGAACGCGACGGTGCGGAAGTGGCGACGCCGGCGGCCGAGGTTGACGTTCATGGTGCGACCACGGAGAGGGGCGTCGAGGGTAGGACTTGCCGAATCGCGGGGGCGACGCGGGAGGCGCATGTGTCGCGGAGGCGGTTGCGTTCGGGGAGGGTTGCGGGTAGCCCGAGCAGGGTGGAGTCGAGGAGACCGGCCTGTGACCGGAAGGCGTAATGGGCGAGGCCCTGGCGGAGCGGAAGCGAGAAGAGGGCGAGCAGGACACCGAAGACGACGACGTGCCAACCGGAGGCCTGGCCGATTTCGACGGCTTCGATGTAGCGTTGGAGGGGCCGGCTTCGGAGGGGGCGGAGGCGGCGGAGTTGGGTTCGGCCGAGGTGTCGGCTGGCGTCGGCGAGGGCGGTCTTGCCGAACTGCCGCCCGACTTGGCGATCCAACTGGATCAGTTCGCGGACCTCACCGCGGAGGGCAAGGTGGTAGGCGTCGCGGATGGCCGGGAGTTCGACAGGAACGAGAAGGCGATCGCTGTAGCGGGCGAGGAACGCGTGGACGGCGGCAAGGGAATCTGGTTTTGCGGTTTGGACCAGTTCGGCGAGGGCGGCGAGCGACGCGAGAGACTCGGGGGAACCCAGCGCCTGGGTGAAGGGATTGACTTCACCGGCGAGGTCCTCGCTCGAGGGTTCGGTGGCGGAAGCGCTGGCGTTGTTTGGGAGCAGGACCATGGGTGGACCCGGACCGACCGGGGCGGAGCGTAGGGCGGGGTGCGGCAGAAGGTGAAGGGGGAAAGAAGGGCTCTTGTTCCCGTCTTGACCCTTGAGCGAACGGCGAGCCCGGCGCAGTGTCCCGAAGGAACGTCCCCGCAACCGGAACCCAATCTGATCATGAACAAGCGCATCCCCTTTCACGGACTGAATCGACGAAGTTTTCTTGGCAAGGCGGCCGCAGGGGTGGCGATGGCCACGGTGTTGCCCCGGCACGTTTTTGGCGGCGCCAGGTTTGTGGCGCCGAGCGGGAAGGTAAACGTGGCGATCATCGGGTGCGGGGGGCAGGGTCGGACAAATCTGCGGGAGTTGCTGAAGCTCGAGGACGTCCAGGTCATGGCGGTGGCGGACCCGGTGGAATCAACCGACTACGAGAGTTTTTATTACAAGGGCATGG
This sequence comes from Verrucomicrobiota bacterium, assembly GCA_038325245.1. Classification (GTDB taxonomy): domain Bacteria; phylum Verrucomicrobiota; class Verrucomicrobiia; order Limisphaerales; family CAIMTB01; genus CAIMTB01. The sequence continues at coordinate 3,281 of JBBQIU010000194.1, read as the reverse complement.
GCGGACGAAAGCCGGTGCGGGCGGAGATCGAGAAGCACTATCAGAAGGCCAACCCTTCGTTCCAATGCGCCGAATACGAGGATTTCCGGGTCATGCTGGAGAAGGAAAAATCGATCGACGCGGTGCTGGTGGCGACGCCGGACCATGTCCACGCGTCGGCGGCGATCCGGGCGATGCGGGCGGGCAAGCATGTTTATTGCGAGAAGCCGCTGGCCCACAACGTCTGGGAGTGCCGGATGTTCTCAAAGGTGGCGAAGGAGACGGGCGTGGCGACGCAGATGGGCAATCAGGGACATTCCAGCACCGGGATTCGGCAGACGGTCGAATGGCTGAGGGACGGGGCCATCGGGACGGTGAAGGAGATTCACGGTTGGTCGGATGCCGGGCGATGGGTCATGGGGCGGGGGCGTCCGAAGGAGACGCCGCCGGTTCCGGCCGGAGTGAACTGGGATCTGTGGCTGGGGCCGAGGGATCCGCGTCCGTATCACGGGGACTATGCCCCATTCAACTGGCGGTCCTGGTGGGCATTTGGCGGCGGGGCGTTCGGCGACATGGCGTGCCACAACATCGACAACGCCGTCTGGGCGTACGACCTGGAGTCGCCGACCAGCGTCGAAGCGTATGCCGCCGGCGGGGTGGACTCGGAACTCGTCTCGTACTCTGGGATTTTCCATTACCACTTTCCGGCGAAGGAAGGCCGGGGGCCGATCCGGATGACGTGGTACGATGGCGGGTTGCGGCCGCCGGTGCCGGAGTTCGTGGGCGTGGAGGATCAACTGGAAGGGGGCGGGAACGGGACGCTGTTCATCGGGGACAAGGGATGCATTTCCTGCGCCGGTTGGGGCGGGGCCCCGCGAATCTTCCCGATGGCGTTGCATGAGTCGTACAAGCGCCCGGCGGAGACGATCCCGCGCTCGAAGGGGCATCACCGTGACTGGATCGATGCCTGTAAGGGTGGGCCTGCGGCAAGTGCGAATTTCGAATACGGAGCACGGCTGACGGAGATCATCCTGCTCGGCAACGTGGCGTTGCGAACGGGCAAGAAGCTTTGGTGGGACGCGGCGAACCTGAAGGCGACGAACGCGCCGGAAGCCGACGCCTTCATCAAGGAAACATACCGCCCGGGTTGGGAGATCGCGTAGTCCCGGCGTGCTGCTGTTCCGCGCCCAACCGCCCTCGACGTGGCTGGGGAAGGTTCTCGCGAACCTTCCAGCGGTGCTCGTCGATCATGCCCACCTCGAGCGGAAGGCGGCGACAACGGCTTTGAACCTGGAGAAGTACCGCGAGTTGTACGGGCGTGTGGACGAGTTGAACGCCATCGCGATCGAGGAACTTCAGCATTTCCAGCTCGTGTTGGCTCTGCTGCGCCGCCGGAAGTGGGCGTTCGGGCAGGCCCATCCGAGCCCGTGGATTCGTGGATTGATGCGGAGCGTTCGGGCCGGTCGGCAGCGGGACCAGGCGATCGACCACCTGATCTGTGCGTCCCTGATTGAGGGGCGGAGCTGTGAAAAATTCCAATGGCTGGCATCGGCTCTGTCGGCGAGCGATCCTGAGTTGGGAGCATTTTATGGAAGCTTGGTGGAATCAGAGGGGAACCATTACGCGACTTACCTAATCCTCGCGCGGCAGATCGACCTGGCGGAGACCGAGCAGCGGCTGGATTACTATTTGGATCTCGATGCGGAATTGGTGGTGCAGGAGCACGGCATGGCCATCCTGCACTAAGGATTTCAGCGGGTTCCGGTGGCCCTCTTTCCGAAGGCCGCAAGTTCAACGAATACCGGGGAGGACCGGGATTGACGGTGCCCGCCTCGATCGGTACAAGCCTTCCTCTAGAATGACCGTTCAGAACTTCGATGCGATCCGGTCCTGGATGGTCGCGGCGGAAGCGTTGGGGGAGTACGTCGGCATACGGTTCGGCCATATTCCGCGTGGGAAACTCGAGCCGGAGTGGACCTTCCTTTCCCACAAGGAGTTTGACGGCATCGGTGGGCTTGCGGATTTGCTTCGCGGTCGTGGCGCCCACCTGGAGCGGTTGAGCCAGATCAAACATCCGTCAACACCTTCGGCCTTCGCCTGTGTTCGGCTCCTCCCAAGATTCCTGAGTCCCCGCCAGCGGTTGAGCTGGGCGCGCACGGAACTCGGAACGAGTTCGGGGGCGGAATCGAATCCGGGGCGCCCGCCCCATGAAGGCAAAGGTGGGCCGCCGACGGGGGTGGCGTGGCACGTTTTCGACGAGGCCATGACACTGAAGATGCGGCATGTCTGCCGGACGTCCGGCGTGACGGTGAATTCGTTCCTGTTGAAGCATCTCACGAAGGCTATCCGTCCCTATCTCGCGGATCAGTCCTCGGGCATCCCATGGATGGTTCCGGTCAACATGCGAGGCAAGGTGACTCAGGAGAGGGATACGGCCAACCATTCGTCCTTTGTCACCGTCCGGATCAATTCCTATGAGACGGCGCGGGATGTGCACCGTCAGATTTACGCGGCCCTGAGCCGGGGGGAACACTGGGCGAACTGGTACTCGTACCAACTGGCGCGTGTCTTGAGCAACGGGATGCAACGGTTCCTGATCGCGAACGAATTGGCGACCGCGTCCTGGCACGTGGGGGGATTCTCGAACCTGGGGGACTGGGATCCGAATGGCGAGATCGGGGCGGAGGGATGCCTGGGGGACTGGCTCTTCTGCCCACCCGTCCTGAGCTTCCAGGTGGTCGGGGCGGGATGCGTGACGTTTCAGAATCGCCTGAGCATCACCCTCCAAACCCATCACTCCCTGTCATCGAGCCCGGCGCTGGCTCGGGCCTGGGTCGGGGCGTGGCTGCGTGAGATCGAGATCGACCTGGACAGCCGGGGGACCATGGAGGGGGGCTCCGCCGAATTGCGAGTGCCAGCGCCGAGTTCGCTCGCCGACGTCCCAGGGACCCGTGGCAACGGGGACCGGGGCGAAGGCTGAGATCAGCCGTCAACAGTCAGAACTTGAACGTGACGGCGACGTTGAATGCGGGGTTGAAGACTTCGTAGCGGCCGTTGGCGAGGGGGTACGAGACGTCGCCCGAGACCTCGCGGCCCGGGTTGTAGCCAAAATGGAAGGCGGCGGCCCAGTCCCATTGGATGCCGCGATGCCCGAATCCCACGCTGCCGAGGTGCAGGTCCGAGTCGGGAATGATCGGGTTGAAGTCGCGATCGGGGCTGGAGTTCTCGCTGAAGAAGTAGCCGACGCTTGCGAAGTAGCCGCTGCCGAGCTGGCGCGTAACGCCGAACTGGTACATAAGGCT
>JBBQIU010000193.1:0-6087 GCA_038325245.1 Verrucomicrobiota bacterium | reverse complement strand
GTTCCCTGGGCCGGCGCCTGGTCGATGGCGACAAGCTGGTCTCGATCCACGGGGAAAAGATTGCGGTGAAGGCGTCGGTGCACACCTTGGGCGGGTTTAGCGCGCACGCGGGACAAAAGGATTTGTTGGCGTGGTTTGAAGTGCTGTCGGAGACGAAGCCGCGGGTTGTGCTGACGCACGGCGAGGCGAGGGGACGGTTGGGGCTCGCCCTGGCAATCCGTCAGCGATTCGGGCTGGAGGCCGGGTTGCCGGATCTGGGAGACGTGGTGGAGGTCTAGGGACGCAAGGAACGATGAGCGCTGGACGGGCGAAGGCGGAAGTGCACAACGATGGAAACGACAACTTCGACGCAGCCTCAAGGGAAGCGCATGGAACGGAACCTGGGTCTCTTGACCCTGGCGCTGCTCTTGCTGGGCTGCCTGGTGGTGTTGCGGCCCTTCTTCTCGGGGCTGCTTTGGGCGGTGGTCCTGTGTTTCTCGACGTGGCCCCTCTATCGACGGGTTCTGGAGGCATTGAATGGGAGACGAACGCTGGCCGCCCTCGCGATGTCGGTGGGGATGATGCTGATCCTGCTCATGCCGTTCGGGATTATCGGACTGACGCTGGCGGAGAACGTGAAGGAACTGACCGCCGCGACGCGGGCGTGGCTGGACGAAGGGCCGCCGGACCCGCCTTCCTTCCTCAAGAGCGTTCCGGGAATCGGAGTGACGGCGGATGCCTACTGGAAGGAGATGGCCGACGACAGCGCGAAACTGTTCCAGGAGTTGAAGCATCTGGTGGAGCCGATCGGCCGCGGGGCGTTGAAGGCGGGGATCGTTCTTGGGCGCGGGTTGTTGGAGATCGCTTTGAGCATTTTCGTCGCGTTTTTTCTGTTTCGGGATGGGGTGATGGCGGCGGAGCGGTTGACGACGGGCGTGGTTCGCCTGGCCGGAGAGCGGGGCAGGCGATTATTGGACGTTGCCGGAAGCACCGTTCGGGGGGTCGTCTATGGGATTCTGGGAACGGCATTGGTGCAGGCGGTGGTGGCTGGGGTGGGGTTTGCGATTGCGGGCGTTCCGGGGGCGGGATTGCTGGCCCTGCTGACATTCTTCATGTCTGTGATTCCGGGGGGGCCGCCCTTGGTCTGGATACCGGCGGCATTTTGGATCTTCCACCGGGGTGAGATTGGTTGGGGCGTGTTCATGCTGGTGTGGGGAATGGGCGTGAGCAGCATCGACAACCTTGTGAGGCCCTGGTTGATCAGCCAGGGGAGTGCGATGCCGTTCATCCTGATTTTCTTTGGAGTTCTCGGCGGAGTGCTGGCATTCGGATTCATCGGCGTCTTCCTGGGGCCGACCTTGCTGGCCGTCGGGTACCGATTGGTGGAGGAGTGGGTCACGATTCGACGGGAAGCGACCCAGGGGATGGGCGATGATGGAGTTCAAGTCGGAAACGCACGGAAGGAGAGTTCAGTATGAAAGAGAAGGATATCCTGAAGCATTGTCGGGGGCTGACGGAACCATTCTGCGTGACGAAAGGGCGGGGCTTCCGCCTCAAGGATGTGGACCCGGGCGACACGTTGAAGTTCAAGGACGAGGACAAGGCGCAGGCGAAGGAGGGCCTGGCGACGGGGGTGGAGGTTCTCTCGGAATTGCAGGAGCGCCTTTACGCCCAGGATCGGTGGGCCGTGCTGCTGATCTTTCAGGCGATGGATGCCGCCGGAAAGGACGGGGCGATCAAGCATGTCATGTCCGGCGTGAATCCGCAGGGGTGCCAGGTCTACTCATTCAAGGCGCCGACGAGTGAGGATCTGGACCACGACTACCTTTGGCGCTGCCTCAAGCGGCTTCCCGAGCGTGGCCGGATTGGAATCTTCAACCGGTCGTACTACGAGGAAACCCTGATTGTCCGGGTGCATCCGGAACTCCTGGCAAATCAGAAACTGCCCGAGGAATGCGTCACCGGAAAGATTTGGGATGAGCGCTTCGAGGACATCCGCGGGGTGGAGCGGTATCTCGGGAGGAACGGGGTGATCGTGCGGAAGTTCTTCCTGCACCTTTCGAAGAAGGAACAGAAGAAGCGGTTTCTGGAGCGGATCGACAACCCGGCGAAAAACTGGAAGTTCTCGGCGGCGGACGCGCAGGAACGTGGATACTGGGACCAGTACATGGAGGCGTACGAGGAGACGATCCGGAATACGGCGACCGAGGAGGCGCCCTGGTACGTGATCCCTGCGGACAACAAGTGGTTTACGCGGTTGGTCGTGGCCGCGGCGGTGATTGAGACGCTGGCCGGCCTTGACCTCGAGTATCCGAAGGTGGGGAAGCAGCAGCTGGAGGAACTCGCGGCGGCCCGGGTGAGTCTGGCCGGGAAATGAGACGCCCGCGGAAGGTCGGGAACGCCATGAAATGAGCGCGACGCAGGGTGGGAAGGAAGTGACGGAGCAACGCCCATCGACGGAACGATGGCACGATCCGATCCGGCAGCGGACCCTGCTCGGGTTGATGGTGATGGGGTTTGGAGTTCTGGCACTGGCCGTGCCCCTCTGGCCCGAGTTCGCGCCGGAGCGTCGTCTGGCCCTGCTTTTGTGCGCGACGGCGATGGTGGAGGTCTTTCATGGGTTTCGACGGAGCGACCCGCTGGCGCGTCGGGCCGCGTGGTTTGGAGGGGTGCTAAGCCTGGCAATGGGGTTGCTGCTCATGAATTCACCCCTCCTGACCGGGCGCGCGGTGGTGGTGTTGGTCGCGGGATGGTTTCTTCTCGACGCCGGCCGCCACGCGATCGCGGCCGTCAGGGAACAGCGGCACGGGTTGGATGCGCGCTGGGCCGTGGCCGCGTGCGCCGGGAACCTGGCGGTGACCGGGTTGATCCTTTTTTCGGGTGAACGGGGAATGCTGTGGACGCTGGCGATCGCCGTGGCGGTCCGGCTCTTCGGGGTCTCGGCCGCAATCGCGAGGGCGCCGGTGTTTGCCGCCCGCGATGCGGGGGACTCCGCGGTGCGTGATCTGGGGCTGTCGGAGGTTCCGGAACTGCGGGAACTGGGGGACCGGATCGAGGACGAGGAGGAGGGACGGAGGTTGGTGGATTGGTATTGGGTGGGGACGTTCGTGCTGACGCTGTTCGCAATCCACCTGGGGCGGATGGGCCTGGATCGGTCGACCCTCGGAATCGTTTCGCCGGCATTCGCCGTGCTGGGGGACCTCGCGGTGGCGTTGGGAATCGGGCTGGGCCTGGTGATTCCGATGCGAATGCTCGTGCGCACGGCCACGCGTCCCCTGGAACGACGGGCGTGGGCGTGGTGCCTGGTGGCGTCGGGCATGGCGGGAATGACATTCTGCGGGGCCGTCGGGCGGCGTTGCGTCCGATTCTGGCTGATCGATCGCCTCCGGTTCGCGGTGCGCCTCCGGCAATGCCGCTATTCCTTGCGGGCGACGCTCGCGCGCGGACTGCAGATCGGGCTTCCGGCCTCGGCGATCCTGGCGGCGACGACTCCGATGTGGGGGATGAGCTGGTATTTCGACACGGAGAATTACGCGGCGGGAATCTGGAACTCCTGGGCTGAGGCCCGGACAGACGTGTGGCGCGAAGCAATGATCCGGGCTGTCTCGGAACGGGAGACGTCGGCGGGACGTCCCGCCCCGAACTTTTCGGTGCAACCTCCGGGGCTGACGAACGGATCGGATTTTTCGTTTGTGGTGATTGGCGACACGGGGGAGGGCGATGCCTCGCAGCACATACTTCGGGATTCCTTGCTGCTGGCGGCCCAGCAACCGGAGACGCGGTTCGTGGTGATCTCCTCGGATGTGGTCTATCCGAGCGGTGAAATGAAAAACTACGAGGCGAATTTCTGGCTGCCCTTTAAGGGGGTCCGAAAGCCGGTCTATGCGATTCCGGGCAATCACGATTGGTTTGACGCCTTGGACGCCTTCGCGGCGACGTTCTTCGAACCTGCGGCGGCGCGGACCGTGATGCTGGCGCGCGTCGAGGCGGAATTGAGCCTGAACACGCGAGTGGATCGTCGGGTCGAACGGTTGCTTCAGGAAGCCGGCCGGCTGCGGCGCGAGTACGGGGTGCCGACGGGCTTCCAGCAGGGACCGTTCTTTCAATTCCAAACGGATCGGTTCGCGTTGATCGCCGTGGACACGGGCATGCGGAAGCGAGTGGACGAGGCGCAGCGGGAATGGCTGGAGGCGGCGCTGGAATCCGCGCGCGGCAAGTTCAAGATGGTGATCCTGGGGCATCCGCTTTACGCGGTGGGAGAGTATCGGGCGGACGACAACGAGGATTTCGCGGCGATCCACCGGCTGCTGCGCCTGCATGAAGTGCGGATCGTCATGGCCGGCGACACTCATGATTTTGAGTACTACGCGGAAACCCGGGGCGTGGACGGACGCGATTCCCCGCGGACGATGCATCATTTCGTGAATGGCGGTGGAGGCGCCTACCTGACGCTGGGGGCCCCGTTGGCTACACTCGAAAACATGCCGGTTCGGGACTGGGCGTTCTATCCTGCGAGAGCGCCGTTGGTGGCAAAGATCGAGTCGATGAATGCCTTTTGGAAGGTGCCGCTCTGGTGGTGGGTGAGGGAGTTCCAGGCATGGCCCTCGAAGCCGGAGTGGGTGTCGGCGGCCTTCGATTACAATGTGGCCCCGTTCTTCCAGAGTTTTGTGGAGGTCCGGGTGGAGCCGTTCGCCAACCGGGTTCGACTGCGACCGTGGGGTGTGCATGGCCGTTTGCGTTGGCGAGACCTCCAGACCTCGGAATCGATGCGCTCTCCGGGAGTGAGTGCGGAGGACGAGGTGGAATGGTCCTTCGCGTGGTGAGGATGGTGCATCCCAGGATTGTCGGTAAAACTCCCGTCCACGGAGCGTGCATCCGCACCCGCTCTTACTCTTACTCTTGATCTTAATCGCAATCCCAATCCCGACCCACATCCCTATTCATGTTTGACCACTCCCGTCTCCGCGTTTATCCGCTTTCGGAGCGAAAGAGCCTGACCTGTGTTGAGGAGATTCTGATTGATCCGGCGACACCGGCGCCGGCGTTGCCGGAGGCGCTGGGCGCCAGTGTGGATCTGGCGGTTCGTGAAATCCGGTTGGCGCGCGAACTGGGCGGCTCGGTGATGCTTATCTACGGGGCGCATCTCCTGAGGAATGGCGCCGCGTTGCTGCTGGACCGTCTCATGGAGAAGGGGTGGGTGACCCATTTGGCCACCAACGGCGCGGGGACGATTCACGACTGGGAGTACGCGTGGCTGGGACGTTCGACGGAGAAGGTGGAGGACAATGTCGCGACCGGGACGTTTGGGACGTGGGACGAGACCGGGCGCAACATCCATCTGGCACTCCTGGCGGGCGGACTGACCGGCGCCGGGTATGGGGAAGCTCTGGGCCGGTTCATTGCTGGGGATGGGTGCACGCTGCCGCCGCCGGAGGAGTTGGCCACGCTTCTCGCGAATTTTCCGGCCGATCCACTCGCGCCGGCGGCGGCGGATCTTCTGGTGGCCATGCGCCGGCACGGACTTGCTGCCGGGCGCCACGAAGTGATCCATCGGTGGAAGCACGCCTCGGTCCTGGCTTCGGCGTACCGGCACGGCGTGCCTTTTTCGGTGCACCCCGGGATCGGCTACGACATCGTCTCGTGCCATCCGATGTTCAATGGGGCGGTAATCGGGCGGGCGGCGGAGGTGGACTTCAAGCGGTTTGCCGGGGCGGTTGAGGGGCTGGACGGCGGTGTCGTGCTGAGCGTGGGCTCGGCAATCATGGGACCGCAGGTGTTCGAGAAAAGCCTCAGTTGTGTGCACAACCTGCGCCGGCAGGACGGCCGTCCGAATGTCGCCAACCACAGCATCCACGTGGTCGACTTGCAGGACGGCGGCGGCTGGGACTGGACGAAGGGGGAGCCGCCCAAGACCAACGCGGCGTACTATCTCCGATTCTGCAAGAGCTACTCCCGCATGGGGGGTGCGATGCGCTACATCCAGTCGGACAACGCGATCTTCATCCATGCCCTGACCCGGAAGTTGCTGGAATAGTAGTCCGGGCCCGGAGTTCCCGCGACCCTCCGGGTCGCCTGGAGTTTGGCCATTTTTCCGGTCTGGAATCCCAA
>JBBQIU010000192.1:0-6097 GCA_038325245.1 Verrucomicrobiota bacterium | reverse complement strand
TGGGAAGTTCGAAGTCCTCCCCGAACGCCTCATGCTCGTGGCGTGGGCCGGTGTTTCCCGTGATCGTCATGCGCCTCAGCGTGACACTGTCCCAGAATCGGTTGGCCGCGAGGCGGTAATCCGGGTCACCGGTCGCCAGGGCCAGGTCGGCCACGCCGGTCGCGAAGAACGTGGATCTCACCGCGTGCCCGTCCAGATTTCGCTGCTGCCGTAGCGGAACCTGGTCCTGAAAGTAGGATCGCGGGGTGGCGCCCACCGGCTTTACCACGCCGCGCCCGCGCCATTCGACAAACGCCCGCGACAGTTCGACATACCGCGTTCGCCCCGTGGCGCGCGCCAGTTCCACCAGCGCCATCTCCAATTCCGCGTGACCGCAGAAGCCGGGAACACCGCGGGGCCCGAGGAAATGTTCATACGCCTCATCAGCCGCCCGGCAGGCGATGTCAAGGAAGGCGCGCTTGCCTGTGTTCGCGTGATACTCGATGGCCGCCTCAATCATGTGTCCCAGCACGTAGCCGTCATGCGACCCATCAAGAAACTCAGGGTCCCACCCCGGCTTGCCTTCGTTGATGATGTAGACATGCGCATATCCGTTCGTGCGTTGCGCCTGACCGATCAGGTCCACGATCTCATCCACCTTCTGCTCCATCGCGGCATCCGGGGACATGCCAAGCGAAAGCGCCATGGTTTCGAGAAACTTGTAGAGATTTGCCTCATCCCACGTGCCGTTGAACGGGCCGTCAGTCTGCTTGCCCGCCGCCTTGCGCAGGGAGCGCAGGTTGTGACCCATGTACTGCCAGGAATGAGGAATGGTACGCTCCTGGTAGATCCGGATTTTGGGTCCCCAGAAGCCACCCTCGATGCGCACCTGACGCACCGGCACGGGCGTGATCTTTCCCTCGCGCCCGGCCCACTTTCCCGTGGACTCCGGCACCCCGTTCACCACCGCCGCCACGGCGAAGGCTCCCCAGTACGTCCCCACCACGAGAGACGCCATCAAGCTCTTGAACAGACCCATCGGTCGACTCTCCCGTGCGACTCCGATGACGGACAAGGCGAATCTACGGGATGAAACAACTCGGCAGGCAGCCACGGTTTCATGACGACCAACGTCGGCGCCTGGCGGTCAGATCTTGAGGGAAGCCGGGATCGATCCATCGCCCGGGCGTCGAAAGCGTATGGCTGGAAAGGAGTTTCTGAGAATGCATTGGGATGTCGTGGCTGCGCCCGTTTTCTTCTGACAGGCTCTTACGGAACGGCATGCCTTGCCGTCCGCCTGCAGGGGCTCCGGCGGCAATTCGGCAGGGCCATGGAGGCGGGCGTTGGCGCATCCGACGCTGTGGAAAAAAATAATGAACGTTTGATCGCCGAACCGTGATGAACGGTCACACGGCCGCGGGGCCGATTGATGACCTCAAACCCATTCTGAATCACCCCATGAAATCACTCGCAGCGGTTCTCCCGATCTTAATGACGCTGGCCTTCAGCCGAGCCGTGTGTGCCGACAGCGGTCTCGCTCTGCGCATTGACATCAACCCGGCGCTGCTCTACTGGCAGGCCGCCGCGGCGATGCCTGACCGCTCGGAGCACGGCCATCTCTTCACCAATGAATGGCGTGGACGCACGCTCACGGGCAGTTCGAGGAGCAGATCGCGACCTACAACAACGCCTTCAAGTTGCTCCGTCAGGCGGTCCGCCAGACGGTACCGTGCGACTGGGGCTACGATCTCACGCAGGGACCCGAACTCCTCCTCCCCGGTTTGGCGAAGGCAAAGCTGCTGACCCAGGCGGCGCGTCTGCGGGTGCGCTGGCACCTGGTGCACGGTCGCCAGGACGACGCCCGGGACGATCTGCTCGCCGCGTTCGTGCTCGGTCGGCAGGTTTCCAAGGATGGCATCCTCATCTCCGCGCTCGTCCAGGTGGCGATCGAGAACCTCCTCGCGTTAGGCGTCGCAGAAAACTGGTTCCGCTTCAGTCCCGCAACGCTGCAGCAGCTCCTGAACGGGATGGCCGCCGCGCCTAAACGCGGCACCATGGTTCAGTGCGTGGCTGCGGAAAGGATCTCCTTCAAGGACTGGCACACGCGTAGGATCCAGGAGTTCCGGAGCGCCTCCCGTGATGAGGCGGAGGCGATGGAGAAGACCCGGGACCTGCTGCACGCGGTCATGAGCAGAGACGTGGATTCCCCGGATCCGGCGTCCCCCACTCCGGATGCCATCATCGCGTCGGCGGGAGGCACGACGGAGGGACTGCTACGGCAACTCGGTGAGTTGGACGCACTCTACGACGAGGCCGCCGCGCTGATGGCAGCCCCGTACGCCCAGTTCCTTCCGCAGATCAAGGCGTTCAACGACAAGGTCGCGAATCATCCCAACCTGCTGGTGCATGTCTTCTTCCCGGTGTTCGAGAAGTGCCGGCTCAAGGAGTTCGCCATCGAAGCCAAGCCGGCGACGATGCGCGCCGCGTTCGAATACCAACAGGCGGGCGAGACGGGACTGGCCCGGGTTCCCGATCCGCTATTCAACGAGCCGTTCCAGCTCCGGCGCTTCGAGTTCAATGGCGTGGAACGGAGGTCCCAATTGACCTCGAGGTTTCGTTATTCCGACGACTGGTACGCGTCCCTGATCTTCGTCGAGAAGGACGGTCCTGCTTTCTACCTGGACGGCAAGAACGCCGGGAAGCCGGTGAATTGAAGGGCGATCGGCCCCCCACCGATGAGTCTGAAACCCTGTGACTCCCACAAAATGGAGTCGCCTGTTTCACGCCATTTGAGCCCATTCACTTGGCTGTGTATTGAAAGTCCATGCACGGACGCATCGCGATCAACCCGAAAATCTGCCACGGCCAGGCTTGTGTGAAGGGCACCCGCATCCCCGTGCATCAAATCTTTCGCATGCTGGCCAACGGCGATTCCGTGGATTCCCTCCTCCGCGCCTACCCCACGCTCCACCGTGAGAACATCCTCGCCTGCTTCGACTACGCCGCATCGCTAGCCGAGGAAGAAATCACGCCCCTTGAAACCGTCGGCGCGGAATGAAGATTTTCGTGGACGAGAACATCCCCAGCCGCACGGTGGCGGAACTGCGTGGACTGGAACCTATTGCGGAGGAAGGGGATGATGGATTCCCAGGAGTACGCCTCGCCCGTTTTTTCGTCCTTCGGAGGGATGGGTGGACCTGGGAAGGCGATCCCGTACTTCCAAGTCTCTGCGTTCCCTGCGTTCTTTGTGGCAAATCCGACGACCAAGAAGAACACGAAGAGCATTCCCAAGCGCCTCATCTCCGCTCGGAGAGGTCGCGAATGCCGCCACGTCCTGGTTGTCGCCAAACACCTTCAGGTTCTGGACCTCTGATTCTCGAAGGGCGCGTCCTGACTTGGGGATGCACCGGCTTGCCCGGGATTGACAGCATGCTGGCACCGCCGTTTTGCTCGCGCCATGCACTCCTCGGCGTCGGGCTCAGGCCAGGGAAACACCTCGTGGTTCTGGGTGATCGTCGCCCTCGTGGCGGTGACGCTGGTGTGCGGGACGATCGGGATTCATCGGTACGAGGTTGACCATCACCCCGAGGGGACCCGTCACGGACTCAGCGCCCCGTATGGCGCGCTGCAGATGCTCATCCTTCACACCCCGCACTTCGATCATGGCGTGAACCTGTGGCTGGAGGTGGGGCGCTGGGCGGGCGCCGCGGTCGTGTTTCTCGCCGCACTGACGCTCTTCTGGCGGCGCCTGCGGCGGGGCGAGCATCTGATCCGCCTGCTTCGCTTCAGCGGCCACTACGTGATCTGCGGTCTTGGGCGCAAGGGCCTCGAGATCGTCAACTCACAGGCACGAAAGGATCCCAAGTCACGGTTTGTAGTGGTGGATCCCAACCCCGATCCGCACCTCGTCGAGTCCATTATGCGGCATCGGGTGGTGGTCGTTTCCGACGACGCCGCGCAACCCGCCAGTCTGGAACGGGCCCGGGTTGCGCATGCCGCCCAGGTGGTGGTCGTGACACCCGAGGACGCCAGAAACGTCGCGATCGCCTCGGCCGTCCGCGCCCAACTTCCCGGCCGGTCGGTCTCCAACGGTGTGCAATGCCATGTTCACCTCTCGGACATCGATCTGCGCGAGTCCCTCGATCAGTGGGACGAGACGGCAGGCCGTTCCCGAGCGGGCTGTCGGATGCACTTCTTCGACGTGTTCGACAACGAAGCGCGGCGGGTGCTCTCCGAGCATCCGCTGGACCTGCCTGGTATCGACCGGAACTCCGCACAGAGCGTGCATGTGGCGATCCTGGGCTTTGGCCGTATGGCGCGCATGCTGACGTTAAGGGCGTTGAAGATGGGGCACTTCGCCAATGGCAAACCGTTGAAGGTGTCGGTCATCACCCGGGACGCCCGCCTCGAGGAGCAGCGCTTCCTGTTTCGGTACCCGGCGCTGGCGGGAGACGACGTGGCCACGCGAGGCCTGTTGGGAAGCCTTGAATTCCTCGCGGGGGAGGCCCAATCGCTCGTCGCCCGCAAGCAGGTCCTGAAGTGGGCCGGGGATCCGGCCACGCGCTTTCACCTGTTCGTCTGCCTCGACGACGACGCCCGGGCGGTCGAGGTCGCTTTGCGGCTGCGCACCGCGTTGACGGGGTGCGGCGGCGCCTTGTTCGTTCGCCTGCATTCGCGCGATGCGCTCTCGCCCATCGTTCGGGCGTCCGAACGAGGAGGCATTCCGGTGGTTCCCTTTGGCATGGTCGAGGATTCGTGCGCGGAAGAGGCCTACCTGCGGCCCCAGCACGAGGCGCTGGCGAAAGCAATCCATGAGCGATTCGTTCGCGACCGGCTGACGGACTCGCCTCGGCGTGCGGAAAACGATTCCGCCCTGCGCAACTGGGACGACCTGCGCGAGGACCTCCGCGAGTCCAATCGTCAGCAGGCCGATCATCTGCCGGTGAAGCTCCGCGCGATCGGCTGCGAACTGGTGCGGCTGTCCGATCCGCGGCCGGCGTTGACCCGGTTTTCCGACGACGAGATCGAAGCCCTGGCGCCCATGGAACATGCCCGGTGGAACGTCGAGCGCCTCCTGGCCGGTTGGCGCCTGGGTTCGCCGTCGAATAAAGACCTCCAGATCAACGAGAACATCCTCCCGTGGGATCGGCTCACGCCCGAGATCCAGGGCTACGACCGCGCCGCGGTCCGAAACATCTCGAGCCTCCTCCAGGAGTCGAAGTTCGATGGGAAGATCGTGCGGGTGACGTGCGGGTGAGGGTGGGATCGGCAATCCATGATCCGTGCTTCATTTTCTTTCGTTCTCGGTGGTTCGGTTCGAGACCCGTTTCCCCGCGGGCCTGGATTTTCCACCTGCATCACCCGGACCGACATCTCCGCTCCCCGCTACCGCGAGCTACTCCTTACTCGGGGCGGCGTGGGATTGAAACGCTTCGCCGCGGAGCACGGTCTGCGGCCCGGCCAGCTTCATTATTGGATTTAAGGAGCCCGACGATCGGCGGGTGGGTGCAGGTTCACCCGTTCGGAGTTCCGATCTCAGCCCTTCGTCGGCGTTCTCCGCGGAAACGTGGCGCCCGACCACCCACCCCGGTCCGCGTCCGCTCCGCCTCTTGCGCTCCGACTCCCGGCTCCTCCGGAGCCTTCCGTCTCCGCTCCAGGGCTCCGCTCCCGCGGACCTCCCTCCCTCTCTTTAAGCGACGGACCGGGGACCAAAGCCACGCGGAACCCACCGACCCCGAGGCGACCACCCGGCCCGAACCAGCGGCGACAGGCCGAACGGCAGCGCCTGGCCGAACCGCCCCAGGACCCGCCGCGCAGAACGCGGTACAGTTCCGACCTCACCATCCCATCGAATCCCTCCCTCCACTCCCGCGCTCGTTCTTCCCGCCCCACATCCTCGTCCCCATCCACTCGCCGCCGATACGCCCCCTCGTCCCACACATCGTGGCACCACTCCCACACGTTCCCATGCATGTCGTGCAACCCCCACGGGTTCGCCCGCCTTTTCGAGCCAACAGGTTTGGTCGAATTCTCTGAATTCTCGCCGTACCACCCCACCTCCACCAGCCTCGCCTCCCCGTCCCCATTCCAGTACTCCGTTTCCGTCCCCGCTCGGCAC
>JBBQIU010000191.1:0-6125 GCA_038325245.1 Verrucomicrobiota bacterium | reverse complement strand
GGTGACCTGGCTCCGCCACTGGTTCAGGTTGGCGACCAATCCACCGGTTTCACCGGGAAACACGCTGACGGTGATGTCAGCGGCGTCGCCTCCCTCAGCGGTGACGGACCACTTGCTGTGAACCATCTGAGGGGCGGGCTGGGCCTCCCAGCCGTCCGGAACCACCCATTTGGGCTTGGGCATCGCTCCGCCGCCTGCAGGAGCCTCTGAGGACGCCCTGGGTGAGCCCGAAGCAAAGGCTGGAGCAACGGCCGACCCAGCAGGGCCTTGAGCCTCAGGAGGCGTGAATTCGACGCCCGCCAGGAACGCTTTTAGGGGCTCACGATTTGCCGCCACCGTCGCGGCGTCTCCGCCCAACTTGAAGAACCATGTGAAACCTTCGCTTCGTAAGGCGGCCACGAGGATCTGATTGCCGGCTGCCAGCGCATCCGACGAACCGGCGCCGACGATGCTGAAAAGACGGACCGTCTGACCGGCGACGGTCGTCTCATCCGTATGGGATGGAAGTTCCGCCTCGGTGATCGGGGGAAGGCTGAGCTGCCCACGCCAAAGGTTGACAAGGTCCAGGTCGGAGCCGCCGGTTCCAGGCAGCGGAATGACAGCGAGGTCACCCTGGCCGTTGTCGGGACCCGTGACCGTGAAATTGGCGACCCGCATTCCCGTTGCGCCCCGGACTGTCCAACCTTCCGGGACTTCCTTCCAGCGCATGCCGGGTCGGGGGGGCATCTGTTCGGGAAGTTCCCCGGGCCCTGACATGGCCCCATGGGGCGACACGGGTGCCGGGGCGGGAACGGAATCCTTGGGGGCCTCGTAGGAGGTAATCTCTTCGCGGCTGCAACCGGCCGTCAGGCCGGTGGCGAGGGCGAGGACCAACCCATAGCCCAAACGGGCGGGCGGGAGTCCCAACGGAAGAGTTCTCTGGAGTGTCAGCAAGCGCACAGTGCGGGAAAGCTAGCGACGGGTGGCCCGATTGCAACGACCAGCCTATTCCTCGGTCGATTGGGGAGGCCGAACTGCGTCCGGATTGATCCCGACCCTGGGGGCCTCGCGCCCGTCCATTCCGGCCATGAGATCGTCGGCCGCCTGATAAAGCTTCAAATCCCCCTTATTGCCGTCCGCGGACATGATCAACTGGATGGTTGTCACGAGGTTGACCAGGGCGGTCTTTTGCTCCTCGGAGAGTTGTTCATGGGATTCCCGCGCCATCCGGGCCAGGGCCGAGGTTCCATCGACGAGCTTGCCGCTGTTGAGAAGCTTGGCGGCGGCATCCACCTGGCCCTTGATGGGCGCTTCAGCATTCGCAAAGGCGCTCTCAACCTCGGCCGTGTCCAGCTTCGGGCCGGCTTCGCCGCCACAACCCGTGAACAACAGACAGATTGCCGCCAGAAAGGTCACCGCGAGGGGAAGCAAGAAGGATTTCATGAGAAGGGTTCGGTCTTGGGAATCACGTGCGGCGGAAGTGTAGCACAATGGGCAAGGTCGGGGCGAGACCGTCGTCGGCCTTGCGTCGATCCAGGGGTCCGGCGACGGTTGCTGACCGCCCGACGCCGTCGGGGGGGGCATGAAGATCGGCTATCATTTTGCACTGCGCTGGGCTCGGTTGCGGAGGGTCGTTTACACCAGGCGCCTGAGCCATGTGGTGGCCCGGCCCATGCGAGCGGCTCCCGAAAGCGGGGCGGCGTTCTATTCGTTTTCCGGGACGCGCGATTTGCCCGAGCAGGTGGCGAGCCTTCGTTCCTTCCTGCGACATGCGGCATCGCCGCGGAAGATCGTGGTGGTTGGGGATGGAAGTCACACGGCCGCCGATCGGGAGGTCCTGAAGGCGCTGCACCCCCGGCTCGAAACGCGTCACTGGGACGAGTTCATCCGAAAGGATCTGCCGGCGACGCTGATGGCCTATGCCCGTGGGTACCCGTTGGGTAAGAAGATTGCCGTCCTGATGTCGATCCCCCCGGAGGGCTCGTGGCTGTTCAGTGATTCCGACATTCTCTATTTCCCCGGGGCGGGGGACATCCGACGGCGACTGGACGAGACCACGAACCCGCCCGAGTTCCTCGAGGATTGCTATCCCTCACTGGATGAACGCCTGGTGCGGTCCGAGGCGGAAAAGCGGCCTCCGGTGAACAGCGGGTTCGTGCTGGTCCATCGACCTCTGGACTGGAATGTGGCCCTGGAACGGCTGGAAGGGATGGCGGGGGAGCCGGGTTACTTCACTGAACAGACATTGTTCCACCTTGCCGTGCGGCAAAGCGGGGGCCGGCCCCTGCCCGGGGACCGATACGTCATCCAGAGCGACGATCAATGGGTGGCCCAGGATCGGCACACGGGCCCGGGGGTCGTTCTGCGCCACTACTTCAGTTCGATTCGGTACAAGATGTGGCTGAAGACCCCGATTTCGGGTTGAACGGTCAGCCTGATCCTTTGCGAAAGCGTCGGGCAGCGTTGAAAAGTAACGGGGCGTAGAGTTTCAAGGCCAGCCGGGCGACGGCCGTTGCAGGGACAGTCCGATAATTCAAATACCCTTGGAGATACTGGCGGAAGGCCTTCTTAGCCTCGGGAATATCACCCGACGCCTCGTGCCCCAGTGCCAGGTAGAATGTTCGGCGGTGTTCCTGGATTGCGGCGGCTTCCCTGGCGACGGGGCCCAAGTGGGCGCCAATCGTCCGGAATGCCTTCAGTTCACGGTGCGTTCGGGCGACGAGCGACGTCGAGGTCCACGATCCCCCAGCCGTCCGGTACACGCTCATCGGTTGATCCGCGAGGTACCCGAAAGTGCCTTGGGCGGCGAGCAGGGAAAAAAGGGACAGATCGGTCAGTTCCAGCTCCATGAACCACGGTGGGAATGGCCCCAACACACTGCGCCGAAACAGGATGCTGGTGGTGTGGGGAAACATGTCCCCAATGATCTCCCGCAATCCGAGGTCTCGCTTGACCGTCGCCGAGAGATAGAGCCGGCCGGTGTCCAGTTCGGGGCCGTCCTGAACGTAGCAGTCATGGAAACACGCGACACAGTCCGGCCTGCGATCGAGGAAATCCACCTGCCGCTGGAGCTTCAACGGGTTCGTCCAATAATCGTCGCCTTCCAGCACAATCGCGTACGGCGCCCGGGCCTCGGCATAGACGGCGAGAAAGTTGAACTTGCCGAAGAACCCCAGATTCCTGGGATGCAGCAAGGCCCGGATGCGGTCGGGATGGCGTTGGGCATACTCGGCGACGATTTCGCGGGTCCCGTCGGTGGAGCAGTCATCACCCACGAGAAGTTCGAAGGGGAAGTTCGTCTCCTGGGCGAGAGCGCTATCGAGGGACTGCCGGAGGGTGCCGGCATGGTTGAAGGTGATGACGACAATGCTGACCTTGGGGTCGGCGGGAAGGGTCGGTGGTGGAGCGGAAGGCTCGGCCATGAATCAGATCAGGAGGATGCCGGTGGTGTCGCCAGCGCCTTGCGCACGGTCTGAGGGGACCCGAGGGCGACCCGAAGGATGCCACAAACGATCTCGATGTCTTCAGGCGACGTCGCAGTGCCGGTGGGAAGCACGATCACCCGCCCCGCCATGCGCTCGGTCTTGGGAAGGAGCAGCCCCGCGTGAGGAAAGAACGACCGATAGGGTTCCATGCGATGGCAACCCGGCCAGAAATAGCGCCGCGCCAGCACCTTCTCGGCATGCAGAACGGCGATCAACTCGTCACGCGCGAGGCCGGCCGCCCCGTCGAGTTCGATCACGATGTACTGGAAGTTGCCCCGCTCCGATTCGTCGTACGTGAACAGGGAAACAAAGGGAACTCCGGCAAGACATCGCTGGTACGCGTGGTAGTTCCGACGGTTCACGGCGATCAGTTCGTCGATCCCCTCGAGGCTCGTCAGGCCCATCGCGGCGCAGACTTCCGTCATCTTCCCGTTCGTCCCGATGAAGACCACGTTGTCGAAGCCTGCGAACCCGAAGTTCTTCATCAGTCGGATCCGCTCCGCCAGGGCGTCGTCATCGGTGGCGATGGCGCCGCCTTCGAAGGAATTCAGGAATTTGGTGGCGTGGAAACTGAACACCTCGGCCCGGCCGAATCCCCCGATCATGCGGCCGCGGTAGGAGCACGCGAAGGCGTGGGCGGCGTCGAACATCAGGGTGAGGTTGCGGCGTTGGGCGATCTCCGTCAGAGCCTCGATGTCACAGGGACGACCCCAGACGTGGGTGCCGATGATGGCGGTCGTGCGGGGGGTGATGAGCTTCTCGACCTGGCAGGGGTCGAGGGAATGAGTGCGTTCATCGACGTCACAGAAGACGGGCGTGATCTCCTGCCATTGGAGGGCGTGCGCGGTGGCGATGAAGGTGTAGGACGGGACGATCACCTCGCCACGGAGATCGGCCGCGCGGATGGCGATCTCAAGGCCGATGGTGGCATTGCAGACGGGAATGCAGTGGCGCACGCCGATCAGGTCGCACAGGCGGCGCTCGAATTCCTGGACGAATGGGCCGTTGTTGCTCAGCCATCGCCGGTCGAGCATGTCGTTGAAGCGGGCGAAAAGGCGCTCGCGGTCGGCGATGTTGGGGCGACCCACATACAGGGGCTGGGTAAACGCGGGTGATCCGCCGCAAACCGCGAGGTCGGAAGCGAGGCTGGGTTGTCTCGGGCTGTTCATGCCGTCGGGCGGGCCGTCTTTTCAAAGCCGGAGCGATACTTCCTTGAACGGATATCGAACTCCCCCGGCCGGGTCAGGCTAGGAGGGGCAGGCGGTGGGGTCAACGCGCCTGAAGATCGTGATTTGCTGTTTGGCAGGCGGTTTCAGACCTTCCAGCCTTCGCGAATGGGGATAGTGAGCGCCACCCAGCCAAAAGCGGGAGAACCGGGACACCTTGGATTTCTGGACGGGGTGAGGGGTCTTGCAGCGCTTTGGGTGGTCATCGGACACAGCATGATTTTCGGAGGCTGGTACTGGGCCAAGTTCCCGGAACCGCTCATCGCTGTGGACGTTTTCATGTTCGTCTCCGGTTACCTGATGGTGCATCAGTGGACGCGAAGGGTGGGGGCGGGTGACACGTGGAACCGGGTGGCGGCTGTCGAGTTCTGGATACGGCGTTTCTTTCGCATCGTGCCGATCTACTACCTCTGCCTGGTCGTGATGTTCGCAGCCTGGGGTCCGTTGTCGGAGGGGTTTGAGGCGTTGCAGGCCGCCAATCCGGAGCGGTGGGCCAATCAGGGGCCGTACCGTTTGGAGAATTGGGATACAGGGCCGGTCAATGGAGTCCTTCGGTTCACCTTCCTCTTTGGTTTGATCCCGTCCTATGCCGTCTCGTCGTTCACGGGGGACTGGAGTCTCTCGTTGGAGATGCAGTTTTACGCCGTGTTTCCGTTTGCCGTGATGGCCCTGAGGCGGTGGGGACCCGCGCCCGTTGCGTGGTTCGCGCTGGTCGTGGCGCTGGCCTTCAAGGAAGCAACCTTGCGCGTGCAGGGTATGATGCCTGGCTCGATGTGGGTCTTTCCGCTGCCTTCGATCCTCCTCCTGAAGATGCCCGTGTTCCTGGTCGGGATGATCCTCGCCGATGTGAACCGGCTCTTCCGGAGCGAACCGGGACGCGGGGCCCTGGCCTTGACCCTGGCCTTGTTTGTCGCCGCGCTGACGTCCTGGTACGTGGTGGCCGTGGCAGCCTTGACCTTCTTCCTCGTCACGGATAGCCCCGTCCTGACGGGAGGGGCCCGGCAATGGCAGGGGAGGCTTTCCCGGGTGTTGGGGAACAGATTCATGACGGTCCTGGCGGATGCGTCGTACTCGGTTTACCTCTTTCACAGCCTGGTGATTCCACTGGCGGGAGGGTGGCTGCTTCGGGAGGCGTGGTTCGAGGCGTTGCCCGGGCGCTCGAGGGTGATCGTCCTGCTCGGCATCGTGCTGGCGGCCACGTACCCGCTGGCCATCGCCCTTCACTATTGGGTGGAGAGGCCGGGCATCGAATGGGGGCGCCGCGCCGCCCGTCGATGGGCCGCGAAGCCCGCGTGAAGCGGCTCCAAATGGACGCTCCTGCCTGGACGAGGAGAAGGGGGTGGGACAGGAACCGGATTCAGGGAATCGCGCGCAGGCGGTAGAAGCGCTGAGTGAGGTCGTTCTCGAGCGTGACCGTCACCTCGGTCCTGCTCCC
>JBBQIU010000190.1:0-6131 GCA_038325245.1 Verrucomicrobiota bacterium | reverse complement strand
CGAAGTGGCTGGGGAGAATGGCAAGGCTGCGGGTTTCCTCAAGGACGCGCTGGTTGCGGTGAGCGTGCTGGATTTGAGCGCCCACGCCTACGAGGAGGGCGATCGAAGTCGAGGTGGCAACGAGGCGACGCCAGGTCCATGAGGCGGTCCAGCGTGCGGCAGGGATGCCAGCAAGGAGGGCGCCCGCGGGCATGAGGGGGGCGATGAGGTCGCCGCGCTGATGGCTGGCGAGGCCGAAGACGATGAGGCCTGCGACGAGCCACGCGGCGGCGAATCGCTGCAATTGTCGGGCGGCGGCGTCCGTTTCGGGTTGCCGGAACGCCATCCAGAGCCCGACGAAACTCAGGAGACTCCACGGGAGGAATCGGGCGAGGTAATACGTGGGCGCGAGGACGAGACCGGCTCCGGGGAGGGTGCCAGGTTTGCCAAGGGCGTGCTGGACGAGTTCGGCGCCTAGCATTTTGCGGATGAGGGGGTCTCCCGCGGTTGCCCACGCGAGGAGAAACCAGCCGACACAGAGGAGGCTCCAAACCAAAACCCCGAGAGCATGGCCGCGACCGAGGGGGGATCGGGCGCCCCGGCGGCGTTCCCAGAACCAGGCGATCAGCCCGGCGAAGGCCAGGACGAGCCCGAGGGGGCCTTTGGTGAGCGTGGCGAAGGCTCCGGCAAGCCAGACCTGGGTCCAGCCCCTTCCCTGTTGCCACGCCCGAAAGGCCAGCATCGCGGTCAGGGTCACGGTGAAGGTGAAGAGGGGATCGGTGCGGGCGAGAGCGACGAGTTTGGCGGTGAGGGGGTTTGCAAGAAAGAAGAGGCCGGCCCAGAGGGCGACTCTTGGGCCGAGGGTTCGGGCCCCTTCGGCGGCGATCAGCGCCGCGGCGCCGAACATCGCGAGGGCACAGGGAAGGTAGAGCGCGAAGAGGTAGGGTCCGCCAAGCGTGACGGACGCCAGGGCGGCGAGCCAGGTGTAGGCGGGCGGCTTTGAGGTGATGTCGCCGGTCCAATCGTACTGGACGATCCAGTTCCCATTGCGCACGGCATCGAGGACGTACGCCGCCGGACGTTCCTGGTCATTGTCCGTGAGATTCGAAGGACCGAGAACGCGCAGGGCGAACAGGAATGCGGTGTAGAGGAACAGGCCGAGGAAGAGGCGGTTCCTATGGGTCATGGGCTACCACGAAGGATGTTCGGGGAGGGAGGCATTGAATTCGCAGACCAGGGCAGTTTCGTAATCGCCGGCGAAATGGCCGGAGAAGAACGCATCAAGTCCTTCGTCAAGAAGCCGTTGCCACGCGGCGTCCTCGCGTCCGGGGGTGATCGGGTAGAAGAGGGCGCCATTGGACTTGGCGGCGGTGAAGTCGCCGGGGGCGTCCCCGATCATGAGGATGCGCTGCGGTTCGTATTTCGTTCGGGCGGCCAGGCGGAGGTGGTCCTTCTTGGAGCCCATTTCCTGGCCGGCGATCAGGGCGACGTGTTCGCTGAGGCCATGTTCGGCCCATTCGCGGAGGAGGGCGGGTCCGGGAGTCTGGGAGATCACCATGGCGTCGGCGTGACCGCGGAGGCGCTGGAGGGTATCGCGGACGCCGGGGAACGGAGGGACGCCGTGGACGATGTCCTGGATCTGGGCATCGACGGCGAGGGACCAATCGAGCACGGGTTGGAGGGCGGAATTGGCGCGTTCCTCGATCTCGGCCTTGAGGGTGGAGAGGGTGTGTTTGGTTTCGCGGGCCATCCAGGCGTCGACGTCGTCGGAGGAGGGGACGGGCACATTGCGGGCGTGGACTTCGGGGCGTTGGGCGAGGAGGTTGAGGGCGTTGGAGAGGGCGGGGTAGCGGTTGATGCCTCGGGACTTGGAGTAGAGGTTGACGAATTCCCAGACTTCGCGGGCGTATTTGGAGACGGCCTGAAGGCCGAAGTACTTGATGAACATTGGGGTGAAGCACTCCTTGTGCTTGATCTCCATGGAGTCGAAGACGCAACCGTCGGAATCGATGCCGACGAAGAATTCATGGGAGGGCGCGAAGTTTCTGAGGAGGAGGGCGGGATCATTCATGGGTGATGAAGAGAGGGCGTCGGGTGCCGTTGCAGAGTTGCGGAGCGATGGTGGCTGGCGGAAGTGGAAAATCGTGGAAGCGCCCGGGAGGTTTGTGACGGTCTGGAAAAAAGGATTGAACAAATTCCGGCGTTCGCCTATCAGACCAATGAAGTCTGTCTATGAGTTGGTTTCTCAGAGACGGTTTAGGTGAAGCCGAAGCCCTCCCCGGGCTTAAGACTGGCTCCCCCTTGTCACCCACCGGTGCCTGGCACCTTCATGTCAGGTTCCTCAACGACGCAGAGTGATCATGCCTAAGACCAACGAACAGATCGTGGAAGTGGTCCAACACCATCGGCATAACATGAAAAACGCGGAGAGCCGCCCCCAGAAGGCTCAGAAACACCGTTACGAACGTCGGAAGGTACGAGAGGCGATACGCCTAGGGGATTGGGCGGGTGGTGAGTCAGATCAGGGTTGATTGCAGGTAGTCCACGAAATCCGAACACTGAAAACATCCAAGCCGCACCCTGCCGGGTTCGGCTTTTTTTATGTCTTCTGGCACTGGGGACATAGGCCGAAGAACTCGAGTTTGTGGGTCACCATTTTGAAGCCGCTTTCTTGGGAGATCCTGGACTCCCAGTCGAGCGCCAGGCAGTCCTCGATCGCTTGGATGGCGTTGCAGGACGTGCAGACGAGGTGGTGGTGGTGCCCCGAGTGGCCGCCCCGGGCCATTTCAAACCGGGCGGTTCCGTCGCCGAAATCGAAACGCTCCACGAGTCCGATGTCCTCGAGCAGATGGAGGGAACGGTAGACGGTTGCGAGATCACACTCCCCCTTGGGCAATGCTGCGAAGATCTCCTTGTTGGACATCGGGCTTGGGTGGGCCTGAAGGACGCGGAGGATGGCCTGTCGGGGGCCCGTGATCCGTCGCGCCTCGCGCCGGAGTCGATCGGTAAGATCGCCGAGTTCCGGACGATGGTGATTGCAGCCCGGGTTTTTCATGATGCACCGGCGCGGCCCCGGGCTGGGATGGCGACCCGGCTGAGGGCCAGGGACACGAGAAAAAGGGCGATGCTGACCAGGACAATGGCTGGGCCACACGGGACGTCCGCGGCATACGAGAACGTGACTCCTCCGACGCCGGCGATCATGCCGAACGTGACCGCGATCCAGATTTCCTGGCGCAGATTTCGGCTGACGAGGCGGGCGGCGGCGGGAGGGATGACGAGGAGGGCGCCGACGAGGAGGATTCCGACGAGCCGGATGCTGACGGTGACGGTGAGGGTTAGGACGAGGACGAATCCGTAGTTGTACCAACGGACGGAAATGCCGCTGACGTGAGCGAGGTCTTCGTTGGTGGTGATCAGGGAGAGCGGGCTGAGGAACCATGCGCCGCCGCAGACGACAAGAACCAGTAGTCCGGAGGCCAGCCACAACTCGGTGGGGCCGACGGCGAGGACATCGCCGAACAGGACACGATGCAGCTCCCCGCGGAAGCCACGGAGGCGGCTGAGGATGACGGTGCCGATGGCGACGGAACCGGTGAGGAGCAGCGCCATGATCGTGTCCGGGTACAGCCCGGTTTTTTCGCGCAACCAGATGATCGAGCCTGCGACGACGAGGCTGACGACGAGCATGCCGAGTGTGGGTTCGGTAAGGCCGATGAGGAAGGCGGCGGCGGTACCCGTCAGCGACGCATGGGCGACGGTGTCGCTGAAGAAGGCCATGCGACGGGCGGTGACAAAGACGCCGAGGAGGGCGCACAGGGGGGCCAGCATCAGGGCGCCGATCAGGGCCCGCTGCATGAAGGGCTCAGTGAGCATGGGGATGTCCGGGAGCGTGGGAATGATGGTGGTGATAGGACGTCACGTGGAGACCGTAAGCTTCCCGAAGTGCATCCTCGCGGATGATGTCGTCGGGTGCGCCTTCGCAGCAGACCCTGCCGTTGAGGGCGATCACCCAGGAGGCGTGGCGGTGGACCATCGAGAGGTCGTGGGAGACGAGGATCACGGTGAGGCCGTGGGAGCGGTGAATGTCCGAGATAATCTCATAGAACGTCCGCTCGCCGGGAGCGTCAACGCCCTCGGTGGGTTCGTCGAGGAAGAGCAACTTGGGATTGCCGAGCAGGCTGAAGGTGATAAGGACCCGTTGAAGCTGTCCGCCGGAGAGGGAGGAGATCGGCTTGTCGAGGAGGGGGCGGATGCCGAGTTCCTCGGCGACGGAGGGGAGTTGGAGGTCAAGATCCTGGCTGCGTCGCCAGAACCAGTTTCGAGTCTCCTGGCGGCGGAGGGCGAGGAATTCACGAACGTTTAGAGCGAGGCCGACCTCGAGGGCGAGGCGCTGGGGGACGTAGCCGATGGACGGGAGGGAGTTCCTGAGATCGTCCTGCCCCAGCACGCTGAAGTTGCCGGACGCGACCGGGATGAGGCCGAGCAGGGTTCGGAGGAGCGTTGTCTTTCCGGCGCCATTCGGGCCGATCAGGGCGACCAGCCTGCCGGGAGCGATTTCGAGGCAGATGTCGTTAAGGACTTGGCGACCGCCGAGGTTGACGCAGAGATGGCGTGTGGAGACGACCGAAGGCGCTGGGGCGGGCGCCATCATGGCTTGCCGGTCGGTTGCAACGCGGCCTTCAGGACCGCAAGGTTGCGACGCATGCCATCCTCGTAGGCATTCGGGCCGAATTCGCCGGTCTCGAGCGTTTCGAGGGAGGCGAGTTTCAATCGGAAATCTTTGGCGAGTTGTCGAGCGAGCCGGGGCGGTTCGCCGTCCATGAAAAGGACGCGGGCGTTCTCAGCCCGGACGAGGCGCCCGAGGTCGGACAATTGGCGTGCCGACGGCTGATCGGTCGGGCCGGACTCGACGACGCCGGCCAGGCGGAGAGCGTAGCGGCGTGCGAGGTAGGGGAAGGCGTTGTGGTAGGTGATGAACGGAGTGGAGGCCGCGGCGAGATCCCGTGCGTAGTCCTGGTGGAGGGCGTGAAGCATGGTGGCGACCCGGGCGGCGTTGGCGGCTAAAGTGGCCTCGTCGTTTGGGACGGCTTCCTGGAGTGCTCGCAGGATATTCGTGGCGGCATGGGCCATGAGGAGGGGATCCAGCCAGAAATGGGGATTCGGGGCGTCGGTGTGGCTGTGGGCTCCGTGGTCATGGTCGTGATTGCAGGGTTCCTGGATGAGAAGTCCCTTGGGAATACCGGCGGCGGCTTCGATGACGCGAAGATCAGGATTGCCGGAAAGCGTG
Source organism: Verrucomicrobiota bacterium (assembly GCA_038325245.1). Classification (GTDB taxonomy): domain Bacteria; phylum Verrucomicrobiota; class Verrucomicrobiia; order Limisphaerales; family CAIMTB01; genus CAIMTB01. Next base: position 862 of record JBBQIU010000190.1, on the reverse strand, counting down.
CGCAACTTGGCTTCGGTCCAGCCTTCAAGGCCGAGTCCGCCGACGACGAGGAAGGAAGCCGAACGAAGGCGGCGGAGATCTCTGGGGGAGAACTGGAAGTCGTGGGGATCGACACCCTGGGGGAGCCAGTTCTCGACACGGGCGCGATCGCCGGCGATGGCGACGGTCAGGGAGTGGACGGGGAGGAAGCTGGTCAGGATAATGGGTTGTGCCCCTTGGGACGGGGTAGGCGGACTGGGGTTGGCGGCGTCCGCGAGAGCAACGGATAGAAGGCCCGTGAAGAGAGAGGCGACGAGACGATTCCAGCGCGATGGGGTGCACACGGGGGCATTCATAGCCGAATGCAAATCGTTCGCAACGCTGGAAAAAAAAACCGGGCGTCCGGCCTAGGGGTCGCGGACGCCTCGGGCTTACTTCATGAGGAGCATCTGCCGCGCGCGCTTGATGGACTGGGTGAGGCGGCGCTGGTAATGCGCGGGGAGTCCGGTGTATTTGCGGGGCAAAATGCGGCCCTGTTCAGTGACGAACTGGCGGAGCAGGTTGACGTTCTTGAAGTCGAGGGCGTCAACGGTGAAGTCGATCTTGGGTTTGGGGCGGGGAGTACGTGTTTCGACGGTGCGGGATCGGGTTCCGCTTTCGCGTTCCTTATGAGTTTTGCGCGGCATACGGGCGGGCGTTACTTGATCTCCTTGTGGAGCGTGTGACGACGAAGGTGTTTGTTGTACTTCATCAGCTCCAGCTTGTCGGTCTTGGTCTTTTTGTTGCGCGTCGTGGTGTAGCGGCTGGGGGACTGACCCGCCTTGCGCGCTTCCGAACACTCGATGGTGACGATTTCTCGCGGCATGATTTCCTACTCTTTCTC
>JBBQIU010000189.1:0-6140 GCA_038325245.1 Verrucomicrobiota bacterium | reverse complement strand
CCCTCGCCGCGGTCGAAGAGATGGTCCGGGAGTGCGAGAATTGCGGCGACGTGCTCCGAGCCGAGATCGAGCTGCTTCGCCTCAAGGAACGAATCATCCGGGCCACGGAGGACACGCATTGGCTGGTCCGGGACTTCATCGCACCGCGCGAGGCGGAACTCGCCACCCTCGAGGAGCAGGTCGGTATCCTGCGCCAGCAGTTGGCGGAACTGCGTCGGCAGCGCGAAGCCCCCTCCCCGACGCCGACGTTGGTCTGGATGGAAACGGATTCCTCCCAGATCCTCGCGTTGACGGCGTAAACGGCGCGGCCAGGCCGCGTCCTTCAGTACGGATTGCGGAGGAAGAGGATGATAGATTCCCAGGAGCACGCCTCGCCCGTTTTTCGCCCTTCGGGGTATGGGTGAACCTGGGAAGGCGATCCTGTCCTTCCGATTCTCTGCGTTCCCTGCGTTCTCTGTGGCAAATCCGTCCCCTTCCGCCGCTCATGTCCGTCGCGTTGGGGTGGATTTCAATTGGCCACCGGGAACACAGAGAGCGCAGAGAAGGAAACGAGAGAGGCCCGGTTCCTGATCCTAATTTAGTTGCTAGCCTTGATCGGCCACCGTGAGACGACGTGCTCTCGCCGTGAACAGGTCGATTAGGATTAAGATTAAGGTTGGGATTAAGAATCGGCTCCCTGTGGTTATGTCCGGTGACAGGACCGGAGATCACCGTCAACCCGGGGATGCACGGAGCGTGGGCCGGGTTGACCACTTCCTTCTTTCGTGACGGCGCCGACGCGCGTACGAACGGGATGGTCCACATCGAAAGACCCATCCATGAAACTTGATCGACGTCGCTTTCTGAAAGTCTCGGCCGCGGGTGTCGGCGGACTTGCGTTCGGAACCTGTGCTGCTCCTGGGGTTGAGGGGCTCTCGGGTGAAAAGCTCGGCGCCTTCGATACGATCACCCTGGGCCGCACCGGCATCAAGACGTCGAGGGTGAGCATGGGTACCGGTGTTCGGGGCGGGATGCGGGAGTCGAATCATACGCGTATGGGAGCCGAGAATGCCCATCGCCTCATTCGTGAATTGTTTGACCGGGGTATCCGATCCTTTGACCTGGCGGATCTTTACGGCACGCATCCCCTGGTCCCGCCCGCCCTGGCGGGATTGCCCCGGGATCAGTTCACACTTTTCACGAAGATTTGGTGGCGGCCCGGGGGAATCCCGGAAGCCGAACGCCTGGACGCAGACGTGCTGGTGGATCGGTTTCTGAAGGAACTCAAGACCGACTATCTCGATCTCGTTCTCCTGCACTGTGTGGAGACCGCGGATTGGCCGACCGTGCTCTCGAAGCAGATGGAGATCCTCGCGAAGCTGAAACAGAAGGGGGTCATTCGCGCCGCCGGAGTTTCCTGCCATTCGTTGCCCGCGCTCGAAGCGGCTGCCGAGGAGCCGTGGGTCGATTCCGTGCACGCCCGGATCAACCCGTTCCAGATGTCGATGGATGGTCCGCCCGAGAAGGTCGCGCCGGTGCTCAAGAGGCTGCGGGCCCGGGGCAAGGGGGTCGTGGGCATGAAGATCATCGGCGAAGGTCGGCTCCGGAACGACGACGAGAAGAAGGACCAGTCGATCCGATACCCGTGGGCCGAGGGCCTCGTGGATATGGTGACGGTCGGATTCGAGAAGACGTCGGAACTCGACGATTTCGCGGCCCGGCTGCGGAAGGTACCCGCAGGCCCGGCCTGAGCGAGGCGCTAACGTCGGCGGCCGTGAAAGAAGAGGCGCTTGAGGAACCACCACCACGCCTGCGGCTGGCGGAGTGCGTGAAGGTTATCACGCACGTAGCGCACGGGGTGACGGGTGATCTTCCGGACCAGTTCGCGCCGGATATAGTCGATGGCGACCTGCGGATTCAACTCCGGCACGTCGAATTGGTCACGAATCCAGCCCAGGTAGACGAGCCAACTCCGTTCCAGGTCGGTGGGCCAGACGGCATCCACGGCGGGCGCCCGGGCGTCGCGGACCTGGATGGCCGGGAAGGCGGAGACGTGGATGGCACCGCCGCGGGCACGAAGTCCTTGACCCATGCCGTACATGTGGAGGAAGTCGGTTTCGTCGTTTTGCTTGGCGAACGCCCGATCGAAGGCGTCGGCTCGGTAGACGTTGGACGTCGTCAGGGTGTGTTCGATGAGGGCGTGGGGATGGACCCGGGCGCATTCGCGGATGAAGTCGCGGTACGTCGTGAACCGTTGCGGGCGGCGGATCCGTGGATCGTAGCGGGTGTCGAAATGGAGGAGCAGCGCGAGGTCGGGATCGTCGCGAAGAGCCTGCAGCGTATGAGCGAGGGCGCCGGGAAGGAGGAGATCATCGTCGCCTATGATCCACACGAAGCGTCCGGCGGCTTCATCGATGAGTTTGTGGTAGTTGCCCCTGGCGCCGATGTTGGTTGCGTTGCGCCAGTACCGGAGGATGGGGAGGCGGGAGGCGCAGCACTGGGCGAGGGCGGCGGTGTCGTCGGTGGAGGCGTTATCCGAGACGAGGATCTCGAGGCTGCAGGCATCGACGAGGGGATCGCGGGCCTGCGTTTCAAGGGCGGCGAGCAGGTCGCGCAGGTAACCGGCGCGGTTGCGGGTCGGGATTCCGATCGTGAGGAGCACACGTTCCATCAAGGTGCGGGTGCTCTAGCACGGCACTCAGGGTGGGGGCTATTGGGTTCGGTCGGGAAGGAACTCGACATCGAGGTAGGCCCCAACGGCATTGGCGTTGGAGACGACCTGCGGGATGCCATTCATGAAGTCCGCCGAGGCGCGATGGATGTGGCCGGCGAAGACGCTGAGGAGATTCGGGGTGGAGAAAACCTCGCGATGGAAATCAAAGGTGGTCTGGGTATGGCCGGTTTCGCGCCAGCGGGGGCGGCGTTCGACTTCGAAGCCCCGGTCGGTGCGGGCGCTCCACTCCGGGTGGCCGCAGCCGAATCCAACGGGGCGGCCGGGGACGTAGAGGGGGATGTGAACGATGAGGGCGAGCGGGAGACCGCTTCGGACTTGGGTTCGATAGAAGTCGAGTTGCTCGGGGTGGATCTCGTACGTCGAATTGTCGAGCATCACGAAGCGCATTCCTGAGACGTCCCGGGCGGCCATCATGGGGTGGGCTTCCTGGTAGAGCGGGCCGAGCCGTTTCTGGATCCAGCTTTCACGGAGGGCGTCGGAGGTGCCGTCCATGCCTTCGTAGTTCCAATCGTGATTGCCCGCGACATACGTATACGGCACCGGGGTTTCGGCGAGTCGGGTCATGGCCCATTCGATGGAGGCCTCGGAGGGGAAGCTGAACAAGTCCCCGGCGAGAACGAGTAGGTCGGCGCGCACCTCGGTTCCGAGTTTGAGGGTGGCGACGAAGGAGTCCTCAGGGTTCGTCGAGGCGCCGGTTTGGAAGTGCCGGGTGACGTTGTAGGCCTTGGCCATCCGGGCGCTGTGTTGGACGTAGCGCTCGCCGCGCGGATCGTCGCGCCAAAGGTGGGTGTCGGGAATGAGAAGGATACGAACCGGCTTCTCCAGGGCGGGCGAGAAACACCGGACGCGGGGGTTGTCGAAGGAGAAGGCGCCGCGGAGGGAGGCAGGCTTTCGTCGGGCGTGATTCTGTGGGGACGAGGTGGCGCAACCGGTGGCGCCGATGCCGACCGCCATTGAACCCAGGGCGGCGGACGCGGCCCAGGTGGCGTGAAGGAAGTTGCGGCGTTTCATGGAGTTTTTTTCCACGCGCGGGACCGTACCCGGCCGACCGGGTGGATGCCAGAGTGGAGCCGGCTCCCTTCATCCAACCCGCGAGGGCGGTGGTGGCGCGGTTCAGTCCGCCTCCTCGCGCCAGCGGGGTTGGAGGGTGTTCGGGATGGTGAGGTGATCGAGAACACGGGCGACGACGGTGTCGGCGACGGCCTCGACTGTCGCCGGGCGGGAGTAGAACGAGGGGTTGGCGGGGAGAATGAGGGCGCCGGCGAGGAAGAGGAGTTCGAGGTTCCGGAGATGGATCAGGTTCAGCGGGGTCTCGCGGGGGACGATGATGAGGCGGCGCCGTTCCTTGAGCATCACGTCCGCGGCGCGGAGGAGGAGGTCCTCGCTGAGCCCGTGGGCGATCCGGCCGAGGGTGCCCATGCTGCACGGGATCACGACCATGGCGTCGGCCGAGTTGGAACCACTGGCGAACGGGACGTTCATGCTGCGGAGCCCGTGTTGTTGGACGCCGGGTTTGAGTTGGAGTCCCTGGGGCAGTTCCTCCTGGATGACCGCCTGGGCGTACCGGCTGAGGAGAAGGTGGATCTCGTGCTCCGCCGGATCGAGGGCATCGAGGAGCCGCTGGGCGTAGAGGGAGCCGCTGGCGCCCGTGATGGCCACGATCAATCGCATGGGGGGGAAGGTGTGCGGACTCGGGGGCACTGTCAGTGCTTGTTTACCTGCAAAGCGCCCAGGGCTCCGCTCGTCTACTCTGGGTTTGGGCTTTGAGGTGTTTGTTGCAACGGCGGGCGTGGGCGACGAACTGATCGCGGAACCAGATGTCCACACGTGTCCAATTCACCGGATCGAAGAGGACGATGACGATCTGGGCGCGCAAATGGGTGGGCACCTCCCACAAGGAGCCGCCAAGAGAGATGGTGGCGTCCATGCGGACGCGGCGGGTGACGCGCATGAGGAAAAGGCGATCGAGATCGATGTCGGGGCCGAGAGCCATCCAAAGGAGATTGGGTAGCGGGACCTCGAAGGCTTTGGTGGGACCACCGATCAGGCCGGCACCGGAACGCAGGCTGCGCAGATCCAGACCCGCCTCCGAGAGGCGCCGGTGGAGGATGCTGTTGCTAAAGGTGCCCGGCTGGAGGACGCCCTGTCGGAGGAGTTCCTGGGTCAGGGTGTGAAGGGTGAGATCGGGATGTTGGCGGCCTCTGTTTGGTCACGCCCGGGCCGGAGCCCAGAATCGGGTTGTGTGGGAAGGGGGCGGTGGAAAATCGTGGCCTTGGTACACCGCGCCGAGCGTGATCCCTCAAGGTCCCGCCGGTTGGTGACACTGGTAACGCCGAAGGAGTCCTATCTTGAAGGTGGTGACCAGTTGGCGGGTGACGGAGGCTAATCCGTCGCCCGTCGCTTTAAGCCACGGCCAGCGGTCCTGCATCGAGAGCGGTGGCGCCAATCCCAGACCGGCGCCGACAGTCCGGACGAGTTCCCCGCCGAAGGCTTCGAACCGGCGTCGATAGCTGGCCAGAAGCGCCCAGAAGCGGAGGACATCTGGACGGTCATGCTGGCCTTCGAGGGAGGCTGCCAAGGAATCGGCGCCGAGAAGTCGGTAGGTGAGGGCGAAATCCGGGACATAACTGATCGTTCGCCGGCAAAGGGAGCAAAGGAAACGGGTGATCCAGAGGTGCCAAAGCCTACCCAGGACCGTCACCACCCAGCGCCGGTAGCGACCGTGCCGGTGAAGCGGCATCAGGCGCTCGCAACACGGGCAGACTGAATCCGGGACGATCTGTCGGTAGGCCTCCGTCTCGAAATACTCTTCCGGAGTCCACGGCCATGGGTAAATGCGCTGCATTGCCGCAGAGCCTGCCGTAGACGAAATCCCGCCGAAAGCCCCTCACTCCACGGACGATCCCGCCTTCCCACGATCTTCACGGACACATCCACATCCTCTCCGCGGCCAACGTGAGAAGGCGCTCCCCCTTTTTCAGCGTTTTGCGTGATGCGCTACAGTAATAGGCGTCGTCCTCCCAACGTCGGAACACCCTTCGCATCGAGACTTGGCGCGGAGTAGCGACCGCCCGTGACATTGTCGCCAGCGAAGGAATGGTCCGTGTCGAGATAGATACTGAAGAGTCCGCCGGGGCCGCTGGGGCTGGTGTAGAACTTCAGTTCCTCCGGCTGCACCTTCTGATCGCTGTTGCGAACTTCTTCCCGCTCAAATCCGCGTAAGCCAACGCATGGCCGCACTCCGCGCAGGCCGTGGCCAGCACCATGGCGGGCGAGCCGCGTCCTCTCCAACCCCAAAGGTGAGGAAAACCGCCCTCAGCCTTGCCGGATGTTCTGATTTTCGGTCTGACTTAGGCTATTTGATCTCTCCGGATTCCGCGCAACTCGTTGATTCTCGATGACGTGGAGCGGGTGAAGGGAATAACTA
>JBBQIU010000188.1:0-6141 GCA_038325245.1 Verrucomicrobiota bacterium | reverse complement strand
CGTCGAAGGCAACGGGAAGAGCTCCGACATCCAAGGCCGCGTGAAGCAGATCCGCCGCCAGATCGAAGAGACGACGAGCGACTACGATCGCGAGAAGCTTCAGGAACGCCTGGCGAAGCTCGCGGGCGGCGTGGCCGTCATCAACGTCGGCGCCGCGACCGAGACCGAGATGAAGGAGAAGAAGGCCCGCGTCGAAGACGCCCTGCATGCGACCCGCGCGGCCGTGGAGGAAGGTATCGTCGCCGGCGGCGGCGTGGCCCTCATCCGCACGGTGGCGGCGATCGAAGCCGTCAAGGGCGCGAACTCGGACGAGCAGATCGGTGTCGACATTGTCCGCAAGGCCGTCGAGTTCCCGCTGCGGGCGCTGGCCAGCAACGCGGGTGTGGACGGCTCGCTGGTCGTCCAGGAAGTGAAGCGCCGCAAGGGCAACGAGGGCTACAACGTGGCCACGGGCGAATACGAAGACCTGGTGAAGGCCGGTGTCGTCGATCCCAAGAAGGTCACGCGTACCGCTCTGCAGAATGCGGCGTCCATCGCAGCGCTCATGCTCACGACTGAGGCGTTGATCACCGAGATCCCGGAGAAGGACAAGAAGCCGGGCGGTGGTGATCCGCACCACGGCGGCGGCGGCGGCGGCATGGACTACTAAGTCCAAGCCCAATAGGCCGGGAGGATTGAACGACTGACAATGCTCGCGGGGCTGGCTTCGGCCAGCCCCGCTTTTTCGTTTGGGGAAGGTCGTTCCGTGGATTTCGGGGGACTTGCTTCAAGCCACGGAGTGGCGCCGGAGCTATTCGCCCCTCCGGGGCCTGGAGATTGGACATTATTCCGGTCTGGAATCCCAACGGGATTCCGTCCCGAAGCCCAGGGTTGGGCCGCGGAGCGGGCCTGCCTGGGTCAACGACGTTCAATGCATCAACCTCAACGAGGTTATGCCACCTGGACGCAACCCCGTCGGGGTTGTGGGTGATCCGGCGAACCCACCCAGGGTAGCTCGTTCCTCGCAACCCCGGGCTTTGGGACGCAATCCCTTCGGGATTGGGAAATGCCTCCGCGCACGTTGTGTAGAACTCCCGACACCACCACGCCACCGACCCACAACCGGGTGATCCGGCACGACGGGTTTTTCGAATGGTGGACGCGGGACAATCAGCCGAAGGGTTCGGGGCAGTATCGGGGGTCGGCCGGGGTGCTGGGGATGGCGATTCTGGAATTGCAGCGGTGGGCCCAAAACCACGTGCCTCCGGAACCGCGTCCGGCGGTGGCGCCCCGCGTCTATTCGCCGACGCCTTTGCCTGGGGAAACGCCCAAGTAATTGGGAATCCGGGATTCCGGCTGGCAATTGGTTCGAATCGAGCCATCCTCACAAGCGGATGAAGTTCGTCCTTTCTACGCACAACATCACACTCACCAAGGCGATCGAGGATCATATCCTCACGCGAATCGACAAACTGGAGCACCTGAACCGCAGGGCCCTGGAGGCGCGGGTGATCATCGAACATGACCACACGCGCGGTCCGGACAAGGCATTCAAGTGCTCAATGCGGCTCGCCGTCCGTGGACCGGACCTCTATGCCGAGGATGTGGAGGCGGATCTCTATGCGGCGATCGACGTGGTTGCGAAAAAGATCCAGCAACAGGTTCGCAAGCATCAGAGCAAGACGAAGGCCCGTAAACACACGGTGGCGGCGCGTTTGAAGACCAAGCGGCAGTTGGCCAGCGACTGATGCTCCTGCGTTCTAGAATCGTCCTTGCCGTGACCGCGCCGCCCTTAGAGGACGGCGCGGTTCTGATTTCCGGGAATCGCATCACGGCGGTGGGTCGATGGATGGACCTCCAATCCTGCGCGGAGGGGCCGGTCCTGGATCTTGGGGAAGTGGTTCTCCTGCCCGGGTTGGTCAATGCCCACTGCCACCTCGACTACACGCGCTTCGCGGGACATCTCGCCCCGCCCAGGCGCTTTACGGACTGGCTGCAAGGCGTGCTCGGGCTTAAGGCGGAGTGGAGTTTCAGCGAATTCGCCGCCTCGTGGCTGACGGGTGCGGGACAACTGCTCCACACTGGTTGCACTTCCGTGATGGACTTCGAAGCGGTGCCTGAACTTTTGCCTGATGTCTGGCAGGGAACTCCGCTGCGGGTGATCTCCGCGATGGAACTGACGGGCGTCCGGGCTGGGCGCAGGCCGGAGGATATCCTGGCGGAGGCGCTGGCACGGGTGGATCGGCTGGAGCCACCGGAGGGAAAGTCGATCGCACTGGCCCCGCATGCCCCGTATTCAACGCGTCCCGAACTGCTGCGCCTGGCGGCGGAGGCGGCGCGGACACGCGGAATGAGGCTGGCCTGCCATGTGGCTGAGTCCGCGGACGAATTCGAGATGTTTATGGAAGCAAGCGGACCGATGTACCAATGGCTGAAGAGCCAGCGGGACATGATCGATTGCGGCAAAGGCTCCCCGGTGCGGCACGTCGCGGCGCAGGGGCTTCTCGGGACGAACACCCTGCTGGTGCACGTGAACCATCTCGCGGAGGGCGACGCGGAGTTGATCGCGAAGTCCGGGGCGAGCGTGGTCCATTGCCCGCGAAGCCACGAGTACTTCGATCACGCCCTCTTTCCGTATCGTCGGCTCCGGGACGCTGGCGTGCCTGTGGGGTTGGGAACCGACAGCCTGTTGAGTGTACGCAAGACGAGCCAGGAAGCTCCCCGCCTGAGCGTGTTCGCGGAGATGCAGGCGTTTCTGCGGGCGCACCCGGAAGTGCCCCCCGAGGAGGTGCTGTCGATGGCGACCGTGGAGAGCAGCCGGGTGATGGGGCGGGGGGGAGAGTTGGGTGAATTGCGCGAGGGCGCCCTGGCCGATCTCGCGGTCGTGCCTTTTGGCGGTAGGTGTCAGGAGGCCGCCGCCGCCGTGGTCCACCATGGGAGTGAGGTTCCACGCGTCATGATCGGGGGACGCTGGGTTGTGGGACCGCCGGGGGAATAGGGTCGGGTGTGACGGGATGTCCTGGTATGGGTTCTTGAGTCGCAACGTTTACAGGGGAATTCGACGTGCAAGGCGAATCTCAGTCCGTTGACGTGAGGCCGCCGGGGGGGATGCCCGGCTCTACGGCAGGCGAGACGCCTGGGTCTACGGTGGCGGACGCCGGACGGATGGGCATGGGGGTGGTTCTCGTCACGGGTGCGGGGGGCGGTCTGGGGCAGGCCCTGGTCCAGGCGTTCAGGGGAGCGGGATGGCGGGTGGCGGCGGCCGGGCACCGGGAGGCTCCGCTTGGGGAAGGGGACGATCTTTTGGGCTTCACCATGAACGTCACCGATCGTTCGCAATGCGAGCGAGGGGTGGCGTCGATTTTGGAGCGATGGGGACAGCTGGACGTCCTCATCAACAATGCCGGGGTCACGTCGGATCGGCTGGTCATGGAAATGACCGACGCCGACTGGGATCGGGTGATCGACGTTCACCTGAAAGGGGCGTTCCTGTGTTCCCGGGCCGCGTTGCCGGCCATGGTCCGACAGGGGGACGGACAAATCCTGAACATCTCTTCCTTTGCGGCGAGATCCGGGGGGAAGGGACAGGTCAACTATGCGGCGGCGAAGGCGGGACTCATTGGGCTGACGCTGTCGCTGGCGCGTGAGGTCGCGGAGCATGGGGTGCGGGTGAACGCGGTGCTTCCGGGACTACTGCCGACGAAGCTGACGCGAGGACTTCCCGAGGCAGCGAGGAAGGGGCTGGTAGCGACCAACTTGTTGAATCGGATGAATGGTCTGGAGGAGGTCGCGACGCTGGTGGTGGGGTTGGCGAAAACCCGGGATGTTTCGGGGCAGGTCCTTCAGTGGGACAGCCGGATCGGGCCGTGGACTTGAGGCGGAGGGTGGGACGCCTGTCGGTTTCCGGAAATGCGCTCGCCGGGGCGGAAGGAGGGGGCTACGGTCCGACGTCACCCCGGATGGACCCAGTCGAGGAAAAGGATTTGATCGAGCAGTGTCGGGCCGGAATGGCTTCGGCTTGGGACCGGTTTTTCGACAGGCACTATGCACCGACGGCCCGGTTTGTTTTCCAGGTCATTCCCGACGGAACTCCCGAAGACGTGGAGGAGGTCTGCCAGGATGCCTTCCTCGCGGCGATCCGGAATATTGGATCCTTTTCGGGGCGCAGCCGGATTCAGACGTGGCTGTTTCGGATTGCCGCGAACAAGGCGCGGGACTTCCGGGATCGGCGCCTCGCGGTGAAGCGGGGGGGCGGCCAGGCATTGGTGCGGTTGGATGCGGAGGATACTGTGACGGGACGGCGGCCGGAGGTGGCTTCGGGCGGGGTTTCGCCCGCGGAATGGATCACGGAGCAGGAGTCGATGCTGGAGGTGCGGCGCTCGCTCGACCAGTTGGGGGCGCCTTGCCAGGAGATTCTAGAACTTCGTTATTTCGGGGACTTCGACTATGAGACAATTGGCACGACCTTGGGATTGAACCCCCGGACAGTGAGTTCGCGGCTCAGCCGTTGTCTGGGCAAGTTGAGCGAACGGCTTCGACAGATCCGGTTGGCGGAGGCGCCACGGGCGAAACCCGTTTAACGGGAGAGTACGGATGCCATGCTGATCGGACCCGGACAAATAGCCCACGAACGGCTTGCGGCGCTGGCGCGTCGACGGTTGCGCGACGCGGCGGGTGGCGGTGCGATGTCGGACGGTATGCGCGCGCGGTTGCAACGGGAGGTGGCACGGCAGGCGGAGGTGGGTCCAGGGATGCCGGAGCCCGTGCCGATACCCGCGGTGGCGGCGTGGTGGCGAGGGTGGCGCGCCTGGGTGGGAATGATCGGAGTGGGTTTGGCGGTGACGGTCGTGTTGCTTCTGGTGATTCGATCCGGGCCGGTGGGAGGCCGGCGGGGTGATTTTGCAGCGTCCGGCGGCGGGCGTGCCGAGGCGCCCGTGGGAAGTGAGAGGTTCCGAGGCGGGTTGGATGCGATACCGGCGGTGGCTCCGATCGCGTTGGACGCGCCTCCGGAACCGAGCGCGCCGATGGCGTTGGCGACGGGAGTGGGGTTCGCAGCGAACCCGGAAGTGGCGCCGATTTTGGACCCGGTCGGTTCGAGAAAGGTTCGGAATCTGGAGGGTGTGGTGCGATTGCGCCGGACCTATGCCGCGCCGACGAATGGGCTTTCCACGAATGCGAGGCCGCCCCTTCTTCGGCGATTCGAGGTGGTTCGGACGGCGGAACGGCTGGAATTGCGAGACGACGACGGCTCGATCTATGTCGGGCGGGTGGAAACGGGGCCTGGAACGAGTGCGCTGGGAGCGGCGGGTTGGGTTTTCGAGGGGAGGGGAACGAATGTGGCGTCGGGGAAGGTGGTGTCGATCACTGGCCTATTCGGTCCGGCGTCGGAGACGCGGGGGCAGGAGGCGGGGCCGATTTCGCTACTGGATCTTCCCTTCAGCGGGACGGTGATTGTCGGGGAAGCGGAGGGGCTGGAGGTTCGGGCGGAGCCCGAGCCTTGACGAGGCCGGGGCGGAGAACCTGTTTGAAAGCGGGCGCAACTTATTCTGGAGAACGGTGTCTTCCCTGCGTTGGAAACGCCGCGAGACATCCAAATCCCACAGAATCCGGGCGTTCCGTCATTGAAGTCCATGCAAGACACCATGAAATCCCGATCGATCCTCTATCGTTGCCTGCTGCTTTCGCTGGTGATTTCGGCTGCCGTGGCCATGTCCGGCTGTTCGTTCACGGTTCATGAACCCCTCGATGTCGGCGCCCGGCGTGGGACGGTGGGTCAGGAATTGATCGACTTGAAGCGGGCATACGAATCCGGCGCGATCACCGAGCCAGAGTACGAGATGAAGAAGGCCGACTTGCTTCAGAACCGGCGGTAGGTGATGCATCAAGCCGTCTGGAGGACGCCCTATGGAAACGAAGCGAACGATGGGTAATGGGTCAGAGAGGAATCCGGTGCGCCGTCGTGATTTTCTTAGAGTGGTGGCGGCCGGCACGGCGGCAGGCGCCCTGGGGCCGTGGGCAGGGTTCGCACAAGACGCGGCTGAGGCGGACTCGACTGCTGTGGGACAGTTGCCCGATCCCAAGGGGCGGCGAGTCATCCTGATCCGCTTCGGAGGCGGCGTTCGACGGCGGGAATCGATCGTTCCGGAGCACACCTTCGCGCCC
>JBBQIU010000187.1:0-6150 GCA_038325245.1 Verrucomicrobiota bacterium | reverse complement strand
CGGCGCGGCCGGATCTGCCGGTGATCCACTCCATTCTCGCGCTTCCCGAGTCGCATCGTTTGCGTGGCGAGGTGGATCCAAAACTGGCGGTTCATCTGCCGTCTTGGTTTGGAGCCGACACGGCTGGGGCGACGAACCACGCATCGGGTCTGCTTCCCTGGGTTCGTGCAGCGTTGGACAACGAGAGTTACCTGGAAGTTCTGGGGTCGGAAGGCGGCGTGGGAAGCTGGGCCTTGGCGGTCCGGATGGATGAAGCCCTGGCGGTGGCGGCGGGAACGGCGATGCGCGGGGTGCTGGGTCCATTGCTAGGGGGCGCGGCGGCGGGCGACGTGGAAGGCGCCGGCGACGCGTGGGAGCTGACGGGAAAAGAGCCAGGTCGAACCCCGGCGGCTAGGTTTGCGCGTCTTGGAGGGTGGGCGGTGGTGGGCAGCGGAAAGGGGGCTTTCGATGAGATCCGAGAACGGATCGGCACCTCCGGGGCTCCGGTTGCCACGTTGTCGAACCAAGTCTACCGCCTGGAAGCCGCATTGGAGAAACTCGCGCCACTGTTGGGATGGGGGGCGGAGCCGGTGGCGCCCGTGTCGCAATGGCCGTCGGTGCGGATGGTTGTGGAACCTCGGAATGGCCGCCTTCGGACCTCGGCCGAGATGAGTTTTGTGCGTCCGTTGGAACTGACGCTGGAACCTTGGACGCTTCCCACAGGAGTGCTTCGGGACCCGCTGGTGGGATTTACGGCGATGCAGGGTGCGGATCGCTGGCTCCGACGCCTGGCACTGTTCGCCCCGTACGATGTCACGGAGTGGCCAAAGCAGCTCTTCTCGTGGTCGGTGGCGGGAGATCCTTGGAACCTCTATCTGGCGGGGCCGATGGCATCGCCGACGAACCTGATGGGGAAACTTTCGCTGCCGCTGCCGATGAGAATGGTCACGAACATGAGCTGGCGGGGGAGGGTCTTTGGGCTGCGGGTCACCAACGAGGCGACGCGCGTCGAGTTCCTAGGCCTGCCGTACCTTCTGCCGTTCCTGCAGTCGATCAAGGAGGGCGACACGAAGATGCTCTACGCGGGGTTGTTTCCGCAGCCGCCGAAATCGGAGCCCGCGCCTGAGGGACTCCTGCAACAGGTGATCGGCCGTACGAACCTTGTCCTTTATGACTGGGAGACCACGGGACGATCGGTCCTGTGGACGAACGCGCCGGGAACTCCGGGTCCTCGTGTTTCGATCAATCCGATTGGGCGGCTCGTTCAATTCAAGCAGTTGCGGCAGTACTGGCAGTTGATGATGAACACGAACACGACGCGCGTGCCCCTCACGCCTGGCGGCGAGATTTGGGTGCCGGGTTGGGATTGGATCAACACCGCCCAGGCCTTCCTGGGTGACACCATCACGGAAGCGACCCAGACGGGACCTTCGCAACTGGTGGCGACGCGGCAGTCCCAGCTCGGATTCAACGCGCTTGAGCTTTCCTACCTGCTTCGGTGGATTGAGAACCCCGCATTTCCGGGATGGTCCGGAGACGCATTCGTGCCGCCAGGGGCCAAGACGGTGCCTGTTCCCCAGGCGCCTGGAAGGGCGGCTGTGCCATGAGTGTTGCGCCGGGACGACCCTCTTTAAAACTGGGTATCAACATCGACCACGTGGCGACCCTGCGGGAGGCCCGCCACAGGGGGCGCCCGCATGGCGAACCGGACCCCGTGGAAGCCGCCCTGATTTGCGAGGCGGCCGGCGCCGCGGGAATTACGGCTCACCTTCGGGAGGATCGCCGCCACATCCAGGATCGGGATGTCCATGCCTTGCGGGCCCGGATCGGGACCCGGTTGAATCTGGAAATGGCCCTGGCACGCGAGATCATCGAGATCGCGGTCGGGGTGAAGCCCGACATCGTCTGCCTGGTTCCGGAGCGTCGCGAGGAGGTGACAACAGAGGGAGGGTTGGACGTGGCCGGGCAGCAGGATCAAGTCGCGGCGGTGCGCCGTCAGATGAACGAAATCGGCGCGGACGTGAGTCTTTTCATCGGTCCCGACCGAATCCAGGTGGACGCGGCGGCGGCGGTTGGCGCGCAGTTCATCGAATTGCACACGGGCGCCTATGCCGAGCGGTTTCTGGACGGCACGGGGATGGAGGAGGAACTGGAGCGATTGGTGTTGGCGTCGGAGCGCGCGCGGTCGCTCGGGCTGCTCGTCAATGCGGGGCACGGGTTGACGGTCGCAAACCTTCCGGGCTTGTTGGAACGGGTGCCGCACCTGGAGGAGTTGAACATCGGGCACAGTCTGATCAGCCGCGCGGTGATGGTAGGATTGCCGGTGGCGGTCGGAGAGTTTCTCGCGGTGATGCGGGATTATAGGGCGGGGCCGGCATGATTCTTGGAACGGGAATCGACATCATCGAGGTTGAGAGAGTGGCTGGATCCGTGGAGCGATTCGGCGACCGCTTCCTGAATCGGATTCTGGTGGCCGGGGAGATCGCCTACTGCCGGAGCCACAAGACACCTGGACCGCATATCGCGGCGCGGTTTGCGGCGAAGGAGGCGGTTTCGAAGGCGTTTGGAACCGGGATTGGCGGGTCGTTGAGTTGGCACGACGTCGAGATCCGGCGACATGAATCGGGCGAGCCTTACGTGCAATTGCACGGGAAGGGCCTGGATCTACTGGCGTCGCGCGGCGCGCGGAGAGTGCATGTGAGCCTTTCGCACACGGCCACGTATGCGGCGGCCGTCGCGGTGCTGGAAGGCTGATCCACAGAGGGACAGCTTCTCAAGGCTCGGCGGCCGTTGGAATAGGCGGGATGGCCTCCGTCGTGGCAGGACCGTTCCGGCGCAGGTCGACGACGCACTCGACGTGTTGGGTCTGGGGGAACATGTCGAGGGGAGTGACCCGTTCCACCCGGTAGATACCGTCGGCGCAGAGGGCCTTCAGGTCACGGGCGAGGGTGGCGGGGTGACAGGACACGTACAGAATCTGGGACGGTCGGGTTTCGCGAAGCGCGCGTATGAAAGAGGGGGCACAGCCGATCCGCGGCGGGTCGGTGATGACGACCGTGTGGTCCGCGGGGAAGCGATGGAGAAGGGCGGGCATCCATTCCTCGGCGGCGCCGGCGACAAAATCTCCGTTGGTGACGCCACGTCTTTCCTGGTTCTGGCGTGCGGCCTTGATGGCGGTCTTGTCGATCTCGACCCCGGTGAATCGTTCGACATGGGAGGCGCATTCGAGAGCGAAAAAGCCGATGCCGCAGTAGGCGTCGATCAGGAAGCGGGCGCCGCCGGCGCGGACCCGATCGCGGACGGTTTCCACCAGGGCGGGAAGGAGGTGGAAATTGTTCTGGAAAAACGAATCCTGCGGGAGCTGCCAATCGTCGGGGGACACCCGGAGTGTGACCTTGATGCCGCCTTTGGGCGGTGGGTTGGCCCGGACGGCGAGCAGTTGTTCATTGAGCGCGGGTTCGGCAATGGGGCAATGATCGACGTCGACGACGAGGCGGTTGTCGTGGCGGATGAAGCCGATGATGAGCTTCTGGGTGAACTTGTCCCACTGGCTGCGAACCATGATTCGGTTGCGGTAAGCGAACGGGGCCGGGCAGGGCACGACGGGGTCGACGGCCAGGTCGGAGAAACCGCCGAGGCGCTTGAGCAGGTTGAGAATCTGGTGGTGCTTGAGAGTAAGTTGGGCCTCGTAGGCGATGTGTTGATACTGGCAGCCGCCACATTCGCCGAAGTGCCGGCAGGCGGGTTGAACGCGGTCGGGCGACGGAACAAGAAGCTCGACGATCCGCGCGCGGGCGTAGTTCTTCTTCACCTCGGTGAACTCGACGAGGAGGCGTTCGCCGGGGGCGCCGAACGGCGTGAAGACGACGAAGTCATCGACACGTCCGACGGCGTCGCCGCCGTAGGCGACGGAATCGACGGTGAGCTCGAGCCTTTGTCCGACCTGGTACGACGTTTCGCCCTTCATGGCATGGAACGGGGGGCGGAGTTAAGCCGCGACGGCTCTCGCGCGAAAGGGCAAAGCTGGGCGTGGCTTCGATTCGATTCCGCTCGAGGGCACCGCCCTCGGGAGTCGCCATCCATTTCCGTCCGCCCCGAAGGGGCAATCCATGGGCCGACATCCTTGGGTTGCCCTTTCCGGGCGAATGGCCGGTGGTTCGACGTTCCGAGGGCGTTGTCCTCGGCTGGGTTTGGACGAGGCCTTCGGCCTCGATGGCAGGGGGGACGCCTGCGGTTATGGAGGGACAGTTCATGGGTCGCGGCCACGGTTCGCGAAGGGCGTATTGGGACCATGAATCGTACGATGGAGGGCGCCGCTCCGTCGGCGCCGAGGATTGGAAGGGCACCACCGGCGCAGACAACGACCCCATTCTCCGCACACGCGCTGCACTCGGGGGTTAGCTGAGAACCCGCCGCCGTTCGGGATCATAAGGCGCCTTGAGGTGAAACCGCGCAGGCGCGCGAACCCCATTGACGAGGATCTCGTACTTGCCTGCCTCGAGCCATTCCGTGGATACGCCCGCGGGATTGCGGAGGTAACCCATGCCGATGGCGCCGCCCACGGTGTGACCGTACGAGCCGCTCGTCGTGTAGCCGACCCGTTCACCGTTGCGGAGGATGGGTTCGGATCCCCAGAGCACGGGGCGCGGGTCCTCAAGAACGAAGATACCCAGGCGTTTGCGCAATCCCGCCTCCTTCTGCTTCAGCAGCGCCTGGCGCCCGAGGAACTCCTTGTCCCAATCGACCGCGAAGCCGAGGCCGGCCTCCAGCGGAGTCTCGTCCGGGGAAAGCTCCGATCCGAAGGCCCGATAGCCCTTTTCGAGCCGGAGCGAATGGATCGCATAATGGCCGGCATTGGCGACGCCCAGGTCTCCACCCGATTTCACGAGGGTTTCATAGGCGGTGAGAACCTGGTCGGAGGGGATGTGTAGTTCCCAACCCAGCTCGCCGACGTAGGTCACCCGGAGGGCGCGCACCGTGGCGAAGCCGACGGACAACGAGCGGGCTGTGCCAAAGGGCCAGGCGTCGGCGCCAACATCAGCGTCGGTCACCCGCCGAAGCAGGTCGCGAGACCGCGGGCCCATGACGCCAATGACGCCGAATGCTGCGGTCACGTCGTGGATCGCCACCACTTCATCGGGGGCGAGATTGCGGCGGATCCAGCAGGCGTCACGCACGACCTGGGTGGTGCCCGTGACGAGGTAGAAGCGCTCGGGGCCCAACCGGACGACGGTAAGGTCGCTTTCGAAGCCGCCGCGTTCATTGAGCATGGCCGTGTAGACGATCCGACCTGGAGGGACGTCAACCTGGTTGGAGCAGAGCCGCTGAAGAACGGCCAGGGCGGCCGGACCTTCAACGACGAGTTTACCGAACGCAGACTGGTCGAAGAGCGCGACCTGGCCCCGGGCGGCGAGGTGTTCGGCGGCGTGGTTCGCGAACCAGTTCTGGCGCTCGAAGCTGTAGTGCATGACGGGTTCGCGTGCGGCGCCGTCCGCGTCACACGCAAACCAGTTGGGACGTTCCCAACCCCCCTTGGCGCCGAAGGACGCTCCGGCCGAGGCGAGGCGTTGGTGAAGGGGCGATCGCCGGACGTCGCGGGCGGTCTCGAACTCGCGGTTGGGCCAGGCCATCTGGTAGTGCAGGCCGAGCACCTCGACGACACGAGAGCGCAGGTACGCGCGGTTGTTCGCCCAGGGGCCGAAACGCCGGACATCGACGCTCCAGAGGTCGATGCTCGGCTGGCCGTCCACGATCCACTCGGCGAGGTACTTCCCGGCACCGCCAGCGCTGGCGATGCCGACGGAATTGAAGCCGCACGCGACGAAGAGCCGGCTCACCTCGGGGGTTTCTCCGAGCAGAAAGTTGTTGTCCGGCGTGAAGCTCTCCGGACCGTTCACGAACTTGGCGAAGCCGCTGGTTTCCAGCGCCGGGATCCGGTGTTTCCCGTGGTGAAGCGGTTCCGCGAACTTCTCCCAATCGGGCTCCAGCAGTTGGAACGAGAACTCCGGGGGAACGCGGTCGACCGTCCAAGGCTTCGATTCCGCCTGGAAGGCGCCCAGCATGACGGCGTCGCCTTCGCCGCGGAAGTAGAGGCAAAGGTCGGGGTCGCGTCCCACCGGCAATTCGTCAAAGGCCCCCGCGATGGGCTGACTGACGACGTAGTGGTGCTCG